>VBDY01000115.1 GCA_005882775.1 Chloroflexota bacterium
GGCCCGGACGTTTTATTCCGACGGCGCTCCCGCGGAGCCGGGCATGCCGGGCTCTCGCCGTGGGGTGAAGGTCGTACCGCCCAATGGCGGAGCGGCCGCCTTGGGTTTCTTCTCCTTCTTCTTTTTCTTCTCTTCGCGACGCCCCCGGTCGCGCGATTTAGCCATGGTTCCTGCCTCCCAGAGCGTATTCGGCGAGTGGCTATTGTAGCGCGGTTTTCAGGCCAGCAACACCCTCAGACACGCAACCACCGATTGTCCAATCGCGTCCAGGTTGTATCCGCCTTCCAGGGCCCAGACGCTGCGGCCTTGTGCATGCTGGTCCGCCCAGCCGCGAATCATGTGCGCCAGCTCACCGTAGGCCGCCGTGCTCACCCGCAGGCCGGCAATGGGATCGTCGGCGTGCGCGTCGAAGCCGGCGGAGACCAGCAGCAGCTCCGGCGCGAATCGATCGACAGCCGGCCCCACTTTCCTCTCGTAGGCGGAGAGAAATTCCTTGTCGCCGCTGCCGGACTGAAGCGGGAGATTCAACGTGGTTTCGTTCTGCTCGTCCGGCCCGCCGGTTCCGGGATAGAAGGGATATTGATGGGTCGACACATAGAGCAGGTCCGGGTCATTCGAGAAGGTGTGCTGAGTTCCGTTTCCGTGGTGAACGTCGAAATCGATGACCGCAACCCGGTTGATGCCTCGCTGCCGGGCTTCGATCACGGCCACCGCGACGTTGTTGAACAGGCAAAACCCCATGGCCCTCGCGGTCTCAGCGTGGTGGCCAGGAGGCCGGATGACCGCGAAGGCGCTCCGGCTCTCGCCGGCCACCACGCGCCGGACACCCTCGACCACCCCCCCGGTGGCGGTCCGGGCAGCGGGCATCGACGACGGCGTCAGGTAGGTGTCGGGGTCGAGCCAGCCACCGCCCGCCGCAGACGCCTGCTCCAGCACGGCCAGATAGGCGGGGTCGTGCACGCGCGAGATCAGCCCAGCCGGCGCCTCGGGCGCGGCCGCCGGGACCAGGCCGAGGTCCGAGCCGGCGATCGCATCCAGGATGGCATCGACCCGTTGCGGCCGCTCGGGATGACCCGGCGCCAGGTGACCGGCGTGCTCAGGGTTGGTCAGCAGAACGCAGCTGCCGGTCATCCGATCGTCCGGGTGCGAAAGCGAAACATCTGCACCGGGGCAAACGCACCGATGCCCGCCTTGGCACAGGCAGCCTCCAGCTGCTCTTCCGCGGTGGCGATCTGCGCGATGCCTGGAAGCAGCAGGCCCTGCCGGTCGCCGCTGCGCACGATCAGACCGTACTGGGCCGGATCCAGGTCGGCGACCGCGGACACCTGCTCGGGTGGGTCGAGCAGCTGCAGCGTGAGGGAGAGCTCGGCGACCTCGTCCAAACGGACCGGGTCAAACCGGGGATCGCTCAGCGCGGAGGCGACCGCATACCTGATGAACTCGTGCGCGGCGGAGGGCTCGGTGGGATAAAGACTGCCGACACAGCCCCTCAGCTCGCCGTGCTTGCGCAGAGTGACGAAGACGGCGCACGGCCGCAGTAGCTCGGGCGGAACAGATTCGGGCGGTTCGACCAGCTCCCGGTGTTTGAGGTAGTGCTCGATGGCGGTCCGGCCCAGCGACTGAAGATCGAGCACGGCGGCGGGTGGATCCGAGCTGGTGAACCCCACAACCGGATAGCCGACGCCGAACGGTCCCTCATAACTGAGCACGGTCGACTCCAGGCCGGCGGCGCGGGCGGCCCCCAGGAGGATGGCCAGCGGGCGCAGGCCGCACTCCCCCGCGTCTTCGATGAAGTGTTGGTCGAGGGTCTCGATCCGTTGCCAGTCGCGATCGCGAAGGGCGCCGACGACGAGCTCGTCGAAGGCGCGCCCCTCCTGACGAAAGCCGGCCGGCGCGTCCGGAGTCAGCCGGTGCGAGAGGTCACCCGAGGCGATGAAGACGGTCGACCTGGCGGACAGGTGTCCGTGCAGCCAGGCGCCGAACTCGACGAATCGCTGGAGCCGCCAGCCGCTGATGCCAAGAAGGATGAACAGCTTGTCCTTGCGAGTGCGCTCGAGAAAATGTAGCGGCACCACCACGCCGTGATCGAGCACCGGATCGTCGTCCCAGCCCAGCGGGAACCCGGCGTCGTTCGCTGCCCGGAGCAGCGCGGCAGCGGCCTCCTGGTCGACCCTGACGTCGACGCCGACCTGGGGCGCTCGAAACCGGCGGAGGTCACCTCTTGCTTCGGTCCCGCGGCGGACCGGGATGCGATCCGTGGTCGAGAGGCTGTGGGGCGAAACCATGATGATGTGCGTCGCCGTCTGCTCGGCCAGCTTCTGGTCGAGCAGACGTAAGGCGGCCGCGCTGGCGCTGACACGCGACGATTCGCTGCCCCCAACCTCCGGAACCAGAATCGGCGGATGCGCAACCAGCGCGCCGGCGACGATGCCGGACATGGATACTAGGAGGTTGTGACCGGCTGTGGCCGCAGAGCGTTGACGGCGGTGCGGTACCGCTCGGCGGCCTTATTGGCCGCCTCGGCGTGATCCGGGCCGGCCGAGGCAAAGAGGATGCTGCGTGAGATCGCGATCAACGCTCCGCGCCCGTCCGTCCGAAGGGCGGCCGTCACGGCGGCGTTGAGATCCGCCCCCTGGGCCCCGATGCCGGGCACGAGCAGCAGCCGGTCCTGCGCGATCTGGCGAACATCCCGCAGCTCCGCGGGTGCGGTGGCGCCCACCACCAGGCCGACGTTACCGTGATGGTCCCAGCGCACCGCGGCTCGCGCCACATGCCGGTAAAGCGTCTCCCCTTCTACTCGCAGGTGCTGAAACTCCTGAGCCCCCGGGTTGGAGGTGCGGCAGACGATGAAGACCTCTTTATCCTTGTGCGCGAGGAAGGGCGCCACGGAGTCGTATCCCAGGTAGGGATGGACCGTCACCGCATCCGCCGGCCATGACTCGAACACCGCGTGTGCGTAGGCCTGTGCCGTGCTACCAACATCGCCTCGCTTGGCGTCAAAGATGACAGGCACGTCCTGGGGAACGTTGGCCAGCACCGAGCTGAGAAGGCTTCCGGTCTCTCTTCCCCACCGCTCGTAAAAGGCGAGGTTCAGCTTGTAGCTGGCGGCCGAGCCCTGGGTGGCTTCGATGATCGACGCGGTGAACCGGGCGACTCCATCCGGCGTGCGCTCGACGCCTTCGGGTAAGAGGTCTGGCTCCGGGTCGAGCCCTACGCATAGCAGCGAGTCATGACGGTCCTCGCTGGCGCGAAGCTTCTCCTTGAAGGTCACCGCAGGGCCAGTCTAGCAGCGACCCGCCGGGTCACCTACTCGTATCGCAACACTTCGAGCGGCCGGACCCGCACCGGCTTCCATGCCACCAGGGCGGCGGTACCGGCCGCGAGCAACGAGGTGGCGATGATGATCCCCAGCGCGAGGGGCGTGCTCACCGGAAGGTCAGACTTGAAGACCAGCCGGCCGAGCAGGGTGGTGGCCACCGCGACCGCGGTGATGGCCGCGATCCCGCCGAGGGCGCCGACCACCGCATTTTCCAGAAGCACCTGGGAGAGGACTGTGCCGCTGTCGTATCCGACCGACTTGAGGATGCCGATCTCGCGGCGCCGTTCGAGCATGGCCAGCGCGACCGTATTGGCGATGATCACGATTCCCGCCAGCAGTGCGAGCGACGCAATCGCACTCAGAAATACGATCACGTTGGACAGGAGCCGGTCGAAGAAGGACACGAAATCCGTGAAGTCCACCATGGTCGCCTGCGCGTCGGCGTCAGAGACGATGCGAAAGGCATCGCTTGTGTGCGATGGATCAACCTTGAGCAACCAGCTCCCATAAGTGCGGCTGCCGCCCAGGCCCCGTACCAGCTTGTCGTCGCCCAGGACGGCGGCATTGTGGATTTCGTCCCCGATGTTGTTCCCGAAGAAGCCAACCACCGTGATCGTCTGGGTTGCCTTGCCCGCCTGGTCGCTGACGGTGATTGTGTCGCCTGCCTTCAAATTCCACGGCTTGTTGAGGAGTTGGTCCTGGAGCAGGACGTTGTTCGTGCCCGCGTCGAGGGCGGTGAGGGCCCGTCCGGCATTCGGTTTTTTGGGAACGGTAATATGCGGAACCTCGCCGCCGCCGAGGTCCGAGCCTTCGATCTGGGCGAACTGGCTGAAGCTGTTGAAGCCACCTCCTCCCTGATCCCCCTGCTGCCGGATGCGAGCGGCCACGGTGGCGACCGACTCGCCGTTGAGGGCGACGGGCACCACGTTCGCGAGCGTGTTGAATCGCTGCCCATGGAGGCCCGGAATGGTCGGGATTGCCTGGTCGACCAGGTGGGCGCGGTCCGCGGTATCGATCACAGCAAGGTTGAAGGTCAGCGATTGGGCGACCAGGTCGTTGAAGCGGGCTCGAATGTCCTGGCCGAGGATGAGCATCAGACCCACCGTGAAAACTCCGACGAAGAGTGCGACCAGTGTGGCCGCCGTTCGTCCTGACTGCCGGCCGATCCCGCGGTAGGCGAGCTTGGCGGTCGACTTCCAGGTCCTCGGAAGAATCACCACGCCCGTGGCCAGCACGGCAAAGATGAGGAGGACGATGCCGACCGATGGAAGAGCGATGGTGACCGCGGCCGCTGCCGCGATCGCGAGGGCGGCAAAAATTATGAACCGGATGGAGAAGCGCTCCGGCACGGGAAGCTTGCTGACTCCCCAGGCAATCAGGGCAAAGAGTGCGCTCAGGATGGCCAGGACGATGAGCGTGCCGGTTACGGCGATGGCGGCGAAACGAAGGTCCTGGAGGATGACGCTTGCAAACGCCGTGAACAGCACCGCGAGCACGATGAGAAGGCCGGCGGTCTGTAGCCGGGCGCGCCAGCCGTGCTCGGGCAATTCGCGCAGCACGGCCAGGGGACGTATCCCAGCCGCCCTTACGATCGGAAGCAATCCGAAGATAAACGCAGTGGCGAGACCGATCGCCACTCCGGATAGGACGGTGCCGGGGTCCAGGATCAGGGTCAGGTCCTGGAGGAGAATTCCCTCCACCAGCTTGATCGCGCCATAGCTCAGCCCAACGCCGAGGACGGCCCCTAATGCACCGCCGGCCAGCCCGAGCCAGGCGGCTTCCAACCCGAACAGGACGTAGAGGTCTCGCCGGCGGTAGCCGGCAGTCTTCAACATGGCGATCTCGACCCGGTTCCGGGAGAGGAGCACCTGCATGGTGTTGACCACTCCGATCCCGCCCACCAGCAGCGCCAGCAAGCCGGCGATTTTCAGGAACTGCCGGATGCTCGACGATGCGTCTTCCCGTTGTTTCAGGATGTCGTCGGTTGTGCCCACGATCGCCGTCGGAAACCGCTGGCGAAGACTGGTGGCGAGAGACACCATCCGGGCGTGGTCGGGCGTGTTCAGGTAGACCGCGCTAAAGCGGAGTGGATCGGTCGACCCGGCCTGAAGCGTCTCCAGGCTGACGAACATGTTGAAGGCGGACTCGAAGCCGGTCGCGGGGAGAATCCCGGCAACTGTGACTTCGAAGCTGCTCGTTTGAGAACTAAGGCGGACGTGGTCACCGAGCTTGGCGCCCAGAAGGTCGCGTGCCACCGGGCCGATTACCGCATTACCCCTGGTGCTTACCAGCTGCTGAAAGTTCGCGCCGGAGGGCGACTCAACCCGAACCCGACCCGCCAGCGGATACACGGCCGGATCGATGCCGCTGATGTTGACGGGCCGCCGCTGGCCGTTGAGGAGGGCGCTCGTGTAGGCCGGGCTGACCGTGGCCGTCCATTGCGTGACGTCGCCCGAGGAACGAAGCCCATCGAAGTAGGTCAGGTCCGGGCCGGAGAGGGGCGCCGTGCTCGCGTCCATCGAGATGTCGCCATGATTGATTGCGCGGATGTCGTCGGTGAAGGAGCGGCCGATGGTGAGCCCGGCAAGCTGGAGGGCGATGATCGCCATCACTCCGACGCCGATGCAAAACACCGCCAGCACGGTTCGGGTGCCGCCCCGGACGAGCGAGCGCAGCGTGTACCGAATGTAGAAGGGCGCGTTCACCGGGGCTCGGCGCCGTCCACCAGCAGGCCGTCGCTGAGCTTCAGCTGGCGGGCGGCGTGGGAGGCGACATCGGCGTCGTGGGTCGCGATCAGGAAGGTGGTGTTGGATTGTGCCTGCAGGTCGGCGATCAGGGCAAGGAGCTTGTCACCGTTGGCCGCATCCAGGTTGCCTGTCGGCTCGTCGGCGATGACAATCGCGGGCTCGGTCACCATCGCCCGCGCGATCGCCACGCGCTGTTGTTCTCCGCCGGACAGCTGGCCCGGGCGGTGCTGCAGCCGGTGGCTGAGGCCGACCGCCTCGAGCATCTGCCGGGCGTGCTTGCTCGGAGACCCGTCGCGGCGCCGGCTCACATAGAGAGGTACCTCGACGTTCTCCAGGGCCGTGAGTGTCGGGATCAAGTTGAAGGCCTGAAAAACCATGCCGATTTTCTGGTTGCGTACTTCGGCAAGCTTCCCCTCCCCCATCCGGCTCACGTCGATACCGTCCAGCAGGACCTGGCCGGAGGTGGGGCGGTCGAGCCCGGCGATCACCCCAAGCAGCGTGCTTTTCCCGCTACCTGACGGACCAAGCAAGGCCACGAACTCACCGTGGTCGATCCGGAAACTGATGCCCTTCAGGATCTCGACCTGCTCGCGTCCAAGCGGCAGACTACGCCTCACATCGCGTGCTTCCAGAGCCGGTGCCGGCGTGGTCCCCACTTCGATGAGGTAGCTTACGCCAAACGCCGCTGCGATTCACAGCGCCGGTAGAATTCGAAGCGTGCCTGAATCGACTGTGCAGGTCACGCTGCCCGAGATGGGCGAATCCGTCACCGAAGGGACGGTATCGAAATGGCTCAAGCAGGTGGGCGAGCCGGTCCGTCAGGGTGAAGGCCTGGTCGAGGTCACGACCGACAAGGTGGACGCGGAAATACCCGCGCCCGCCAATGGCACGCTCTCCAAGATCCTTGCCGACGCCGGAAAGACGATCGCGGTTGGTGCGCCGCTCGCCGAGATCCAGGTCGGAGCGGACGGGGGCGGCGCGCAGAAGCGCGAACAGGTAAAGACAGCCCCCCACCCCGGCCCTCCCCCGCAGGGAGAGGGAGATCGCAAAGTCGCCAGCCCTGCCGCTGAGGGGGAGGGGAATCGTAACCTGGCCGCCGCTCCCGCCGAGGCAGAGGCAAAAGTAGCCAAGAAGGCAGCACCCAATGTAAGCGAGGGTGCCGAGCTGCTCGCGCGTGCACGGGGTATCGACCTGGCTGCCGTCACAGGCACCGGGCCCGAAGGGCTGATCCGGCGCCGTGACGTGCTGAACGCGATCGAAGCAAAGGAGAAGACGTCGGCTCCGACGGCCGAGAAGTCGGCCGCTCCACCGTCACCCACCGGCGGGTCGGCGCCACCCCTGCAAGCGCAGACGTCTACCGGGTCGATCCCACTCCGTGGCGCAGCGGGAGCAATGGTGAA
>VBDY01000231.1 GCA_005882775.1 Chloroflexota bacterium
TGGCCGGCCCGGCCCTCGAAGCCGGCGCGGAAACCCACGTGGCTCAGCTCGCTCGGCTCGGCCCGCTTCCAGGGCCGCGCCATCGTGGCGATCTCATCCGACGGCTGGAGGACGCCGGCATCCTCGGTCGAGGCGGCGCCGGATTCCCGGTCGGTCGCAAATGGCGGGCGGTTGCCGAGCGGTCCGGCGGCCATGCCGCCCTGGTGGTGAACGGCGCGGAAGGCGAACCTGCCAGCCTCAAGGACCGGTCGCTGATGGCCGGTCGTCCACACCTGGTGATCGACGGCGCTCTTCTGGCAGCGGACGCCGTCGGCGCCGAGGCCATCGTCTTTTATGTCGGGAGTCGACACCGCCGGGCGGAAGACGGGATTGCGAAGCCGACCAGCACCCCGCCCCGGCCCTTCGAGCGGGGGTTGTGGGGCCGGCCGACCCTGGTGCAGAACGTTGAGAGCCTGGCCGCGGCCGCCGTGCTGGCGCGCGGAGCACACGGGAGAGCGACGACCTTGCTCACGGTCTCTGGAGCGGTGCATCGGCCGGGTGTCCAGGAGATCGAGCTGGGGACGAGGGTCGCAGATGTCGTTCATGCCGCGGGCGGTCTCCGGGCGCCGGCGCAGGCCATGTTGCTGGGCGGCTACTTCGGCAGCTGGGTCTCATTCGAGGAGGCTTCAAACCTGCCTCTCGATCCCGGGCTGCTCCGCGGAGCGGGCCTGGGGCTCGGGTGTGGCGTGATGTCGTTCCTCCCCACAGACGTTTGCGGGGTTGAGGCCACCGCGCAGGTGATGTCGTATCTCGCCTCGCAGAGCGCGGGCCAGTGCGGTCCCTGCATCTTTGGACTCAATGCCATCGCGGAAGCGGTCGTTCGGCTTGGCCGGCGGGCGCCGCGAGGCGACGACCTACTCGCTGGGGTGGTCAGCTCGCCGGACGAGGTGCGTGCAAACACCCGGACGGCGCGGTTGGCTTGCTGCGCAGCGCGCTACGAGTTTTCGGTGACGAGTTCGCATCCCATCAGCGGTACGGCGTATGCAGCAGGACCGCCGCGCTCCGTGGAGCCGCCTGATGGCGGTCTCGCTTCAGATTGACAGGATCACCTGCGACGGACATGGGATGTGCGCCGCGCTCCTCCCCGAACTGATCAAGCTCGACGACTGGGGTTACCCGATCGTGAAGTCGGCAGCTGTGCCTCCGGCGTTGATGGACCACGCCCGCCGGGCAGTCGACGCATGTCCAGTGCTCGCCATCAAGCTCAGGTCCCTGGTCCGCCAACCCTGATATCAGACAATCGCCAGCGTGCCGGTCACGCGCCGATTGACGTACCGTCCGCCATTCGATGTTGACTCGCTCCTTGCGTGGCTCTCGGTGCGAGCCATCGCGGGGGTCGAGTACGGCGAGGCTGGCTTGTATGCGCGAACGCTTCGCCTTCCACGGGGGCACGCGACGGTTGAGCTGAAGCCGGCGGCGGCGTCATCGGCCTGGGTACTTCAGGCGACCCTGACGGATGGCGGGGATATTGAGTGGGGTGCGGGGCGGTGCCGAGAACTCCTGGACCTGGATTGCGATCCAGGGCCGATCGCGCACGCCCTGTCAGCGGACCGAACGCTGGCGGCGCTGATCGCACGGCGCCCCGGTATTCGAGTTCCCGGTTGTACCGATGGCTTCGAGCTGGCGGTCCGAGCGGTCATCGGGCAGCAGATCTCGGTGGCCGCGGCCCGCAGGCTCGCGGGCCGTCTGGTTAGCTCGTGGGGTGAGCGGATACCTACGGCCAATGACTACTTGACGCACCTGTTTCCAACGCCGGCGGCCCTGGCCGAGGTGCCCCTCGAGTCGGCAGGCCTGACCAAGCGCCAGGCTGGCACGATCCGGGCGCTGGCACGGGCGGTTGCGGCGGGCGAGCTGTCACTCGAACCGTCGGCCGACCGGGTGAAGACGCGAGAACGCCTTCTTGCGATGCCCGGGATCGGAGACTGGACCGCCTCCTACATCGCGATGCGGGCATTGCGCGATCGCGACGCGTTCCCGACAGCTGATCTCGGGTTACGGCACGCTGCCGGGAGGCTGGGATTGCCGGATACCACGATCGGGCTCAGAGAGTATTCGATCCGGTGGTGTCCATGGCGCGCCTATGCCGCCATGCACCTGTGGGCGAGTCTGGGGGATTAGGAGCCGAGCTGGGGCTGGGTCGCC
>VBDY01000005.1 GCA_005882775.1 Chloroflexota bacterium
ATCCTCGCGCTGGGGGTAGGCGTGGCCGTCATCTTTCATTACGCCCGGACGTCGGCCCCGGCCCATCCCAGGCCGACGCCGTCGCTTGCGCCCGGAGTCGTCGCCTGGGTGAACCGACCTGCGCCCGACTACACCATCCCCACGCCGCCTTCGCCGACGCCATACCCCGCCAGCGCCACGCCATGCCTTGCGAGTCAGCTCAGCGTTTCCGCGGGACCCAGCGGCGCAGCCGCCGGCAACGATCTCGAGGGCTTCACTTTCACCAATGTCAGCCCCACAACCTGCTTGCTTGGTGGCCGGCCTCGAGTGACCGGGATCAACGCCGCTGGCCGGCGCGTTGCCCTTCCACTGAACCCTGGTCAGACATTTTTTGGCCCGGTCTTACCCGCAGACCTCGTCCCCGGCGCCAAGGGTTTTCTCAACTTCGGAACCGGTTACGCTTGCGGCTCAGGTGCAGACCAGCAGGCAACCTCACAATACCGCGGACTGTGGTTTGACCTCCCCCGCGGCGGGCGATTGCAGAGCTCACTGACCCTGATCGCCGGCAGCTGCGGACTCGTGATGGACGACCTCGGACTGCACGCACCTGTCTCGCCCGTGCCGACACCAGCTCCGGGGACCCCAGGCACACTCGATGCCCACGTCGACCTTCCGCCGAGCGTTCGGCCTGGCCAAACCCTCCGCTACACGGTCACGCTGCACAACTCGACTCCCGTTCCCGTCGAGCTCAACCCGTGCCCTTCGTATAGCCAGATGGTCGACTACCGCCCTTCGTACAGCGGGACCCTTCGGGCGGAGGCATTCTGGCTTAACTGTGACCAGGTCAAGGTAATCCCTCCCGGCGGCCAGGTCGTCTACGCCATGGAACTGAGAGTTCCGTCCGACGCGACCACCGGCCTCACCAAATACAGCTGGGAGCTGAACACCCCGGACGGACCTTACGCAGGCGGTGCCGTGACCATCGGCTAGATCACGTCCCGCGGTAGGTGGTGAAGCCGAAGGGCGAGATCAGCAGCGGCACGTGGTAGTGCTGACCTTCCTCGATCCAGACCTCGAGCGTCACTGTGTTCAGCAGGTGCGCCCGCTCGCCGAAGTAGGGGCCGACGTCGAAGACAAGCTGATGGGCCCCGCTGTCGACGCCGCCTGTGACGAGCTCGGCGATCCGGCCGTTGGCATCGGTCATCTGAGGCTTATTGCCGTCCAGGGTGACCGACACCCCGGCCACCGGCTTTCCGACCGAAACATCGAGCACGTGGGTCGAAACGGTGGCGCGCTTCATGAGCCCGGCGGCTTTCGGTATGCCAAGGCAGGGCGCAGACCGGCGAGGTCATCCGGCTTCACGGGTATCCGGTGGATCGCGCGGCCGGTCGCCTGCCGCAAGGCCGCTGCGACCGCAGCCGGAACCACCACCGTCGAGAACTCGCCGACTCCCTTCGCCCCGAATGGCACCCCTGGCTCCGGCTCCTCGATCAGCTCGGAGACCACCGGCGGCATGTCGAGGATGGTCGGGATCAGGTAGTCGGTGAATGACGCGTTGCGCACCTTTCCGTCCGTGAGCTCGATCTCCTCCATCAGCGCCAGGCCGAGCCCCTGGGCGCTACCGCCCTCGATCTGTCCGTAGACGCTCTGCGGGTTCAGCGCGCGCCCGACGTCCTGAGCCACGGCCAGCTGGACCACCCGGACCAATCCGAGCTCGGTATCCACCTCGACCACGGCCCGGGCGGCGGCGAAGGCAAAGGTCACGTGCGGATCACCCTGACCATTCTCGTCGAGCTTGCCGGTCACGCGATGATGGTAGGTGCGGCTGGCTTCGATCGGCCGGTTGAGCCGCTCCAGGCCGCCCTGCCGGTCGAGCTCCTCGCGCACGGCCCGGCAGGCGAGCTGCACGGCGCCGCCCGTCATCATCGTTTGCCGCGATGCGGAGCTCGAACCGGCAGAACCGATCCGGGTATCGGGCTGCTCGAGAGCTACCCGCTCCACGCCAAGCTCGGTGCGCACGATCTGGGTGACGATGGTGTCGAGGCCCTGCCCGACATCGACCGCGGCAGTCTTGACCCGGGCCAGCGGTCCGTCGCGGTCGCGCGAGAGACGGACCCACGCCTGCGACGAATCGTCAAACCCCTCGCTGTATCCGATGTTTTTGTATCCGACGGCGAACCCGATCCCGCGCTTGAGCGATTCGCCGTGGCCGACGTGGCCTGCGCCGCCGGGTAACAGCATCGGATCGCGATCGGGCGCCGGCTCGTCCGGGGGAACCGGCAGCACGGCCACCCGGTCGATCAGCTCGCGGACGGGCGCCGCACCGGAGACCAACTGTCCAGTCGGCATCACGGTGCCGGTGTGCAGGGCGTTCCTCGAGCGTAACTCGAGCGGATCCATCTCGAGGGCGCGAGCGAGCTCATCCATCTGCGCCTCGTACGCGAACGTCGCCTGCACAGCGCCGAACCCACGCATGGCGCCGCAGGGCAGGTTGTTGGTGAAAACGGCTGTGCCCTCGAGGCGGGCGTTGGGCACCTCGTATGGTCCCGCGGCGAAGCTCGTGGCGTTGCCGATAACCGGCCCCGAGGTCGACGTGTAAGCTCCGCCGTCGCTCAGCAGGTAGGCCTGAACGTTGACCAGCTTTCCGTCGCGGTTGGCGCCGTGTCGCATCCAGATCCGCATCGGGTGGCGATGGACGTGGCCATAGAAAGATTCCTGGCGACCGTAAACGATCTTCACGGGGCGCTTGGTGCGCAGCGCCAGCAGGCAGGCATGGATGTGCATGCTCAGGTCCTCGCGAGCGCCGAAGGCGCCGCCCACACCACCGAGGTGCAGGCGAACCTTCTCGCGAGGCAGGTCCAAACAGGGAGCGATCTGGTCCTGGTCGACGTGTAGCCACTGGGTGGCAACGTACAGGTCGACGCCGCCGTCAGCCGCCGGGACTGCCAGTCCCGCCTCGGGCCCAAGCGGCGCCTGGTCCTGCATGCCGGTCTCGTAAATGCCCTCGACCCAGACATCGGCCTTCGCGTCGGGATTACCGTGCAGGATGCGCAGGCTGCGAATGATGTTGTTTGCCTTGCCATGCAGCCTGGGTGCGTCCGGGCTCAGAGCAGCTTCCATGTCGGTTACCGCCGGGAGGACCTCGTAATCGACGACGATCTTCTTGAGCGCCTCGCGGGCGAGCTCCAGGTCCTCAGCCGCGACCAGGGCGACCGGCTCTCCCGCATAGCGCACGACGTCCCAGGCGAGTACCGGCTGGTCGGCCTCGTCCAGGCCGTGGGTCTTCTTGCCGGGCACGTCGCCCGCCAGCAGCACGGCCAGGACGCCCGGGCTTGAGACCGCGGCCTGGATGTCAATCGAGCGGATCCGCGCGTGTGGATGCGGGCTTCGCAAGGTCGCGCCCCAGAGCATGCCCTCGCGCGACAGGTCGCTCGCGTACTCGAAATCGCCCTTGACCTTGGGCTCGCCGTCGACCCGGCGGACGGATTCTCCGATCCCACCCCGGATGCCGATCCTCACGCTCATGTCTGCACCGCCACCGAGCTGACGAGGCGGCGGTCCTTGACCACGGGGCGACCCTCGACAAATAGGTGCTCCGCAGGGACCGGCCAGCAGAAGACCAGACCGGCGACCCGGTCCTCGGCCTCGGTGTGCCCGATGTCGTCGACCACCCTGAAGAGCGCGATGTCGGCGCGCTTGCCAGGCTCGATCGAGCCGATGTCGTCGCGGCCGAGGCAGCCCGCGCCTCCCCGGGTAGCCACCCGCAACGCTTCGCGCGCGGACATGGCGCCCGGTCCCTTCACGGCGCGCATCATCAGCAAGCCCTGCCGGACCTCTCCGAGCATGTTGCCACCGTCGTTCGAGGCTGAACCGTCGACGGCCAGTCCGACCGTCGCGCCCGCGTCCAGCAGCTCGCGGGCAGGGGCGATCCCGGATCCGAGGCGGGCATTCGACGTCGGACACCAGGCGACGCCAGTCTGGGTCCTGGCGATCCGTGTGATGTCGTCGCTGCTCAGGTGCACACAATGCGCGAGCCAGACGTCCGGGCCGAGGAATTCGAGGTCGGCTAGCAGCTCGAGAGGCCGCTTCCCGAACTTCTCCCGGCAGTAAGACTCCTCATCCACTGTCTCGGCGATGTGCGTGTGAAGGCGGACCCCGTGCTTGCGGGCCAGCGCCACCGACTCCCGCATCAGCCGCTCACTCACCGAGAACGGCGAGCAGGGACCGACCGCGATCCGCAGCATCGAGCCGGGCGCCGGGTCGTGATGGCGGGAAATGGCCTCCTCAGTGCCGGCCAGCACGGCGTCGATTTCCTCGACGATCGAATCCGGCGGCAAACCGCCCCTGGACTGACCCAGGTCCATCGATCCCCGGCAGGGATGAAAGCGAAGGCCGACCTCCTTCGCGGCGTCGATCTCGGCCTCGAGCAGACCCTGGCTGCCGACCGGGAACACGTAGTGATGGTCGGTAGTCGTCGAGCAGCCGGAAAGGGCGAGCTCGGCGAGGCCGACGCTGGCGGCCGTCGAGACCCAACCCCGATTGAGCCCGGCCCATACCGGATAGAGCTCCTTGAGCCAGCCGAACAAGGCCTGGTCCTGGGCCCGTGCGCGGGTCGATACCTGGTAGAGGTGGTGATGCGCGTTGACCAGCCCGGGGATGGCGACCATTCCCCGGCCATCGATCACGTCGGCGCCTTCGTGCTCGGGCGGGTCGCCGGCGCCGACCCAGGCGATCTTTCCTCCATCGACCAGGACGGAGCCGCCCGCGATCTCGGTGCCGGCATCGTCCATGGTCGCGACCACCTCGCAGGAGTCGATCAGGATCACGTGCTCGGCTCTCGTATCCGCCTCGCGGCGAGCGCCACGGCATCGAGGATCTTCTGGTAGCCGGTGCAGCGGCAGAGGTTGCCGGAGAGCGCCTCCCGGACGCTGATCTCGTTCGGGGCTGGGTCGCGCTGCAGGAGGTCGGTCACGGCCACGATGAATCCGGGGGTGCAGAAGCCGCATTGCACCGCCCCCGCCTCGATGAATGCCTCCTGGACGGGATTCATGGCGGCGGCGCCGAGGCTCTCGACCGTGCGCACCTCGCGCTCGTGCGCCTGGGGCGCCAGGACCAGACAGGAGCAGACAAGCTTGCCGTCGAGCCAGACGGAGCACGAGCCGCACTCACCCTGCTCGCAGGCGTTCTTCGATCCAAACAGTCCCAGCGAGTCGCGGAGCATGGTCAGCAGACTGGCACCAGGCCAGACATCTGCCTCGCGCCATTCCCCGTTTACCCGGGTTCTCACAACCACCGGCGCAACCTCCGCTCCTCGAGCGCCCAGTTGAGGGCTCGTCGAGCCAGCACCTTCAAGGCGTGCACCCGGTAGGCCGCGGTGCCTCGGACATCGTCGATCGGACGTGCGGCGAGGGCGACCTGCTCCGAAAACTCGCGCAGCTTGTCGTCGGGTAGATCGACAGCAGGGTCGGCCCAGGCGCCGGCGTCCTTCATGGCCGCGGCAATGAAGGCCTCGGCCTCGGTAGCGCGAATGATGGTGGGCCCGAGCGAGCCGAGGGCGACCCGCACCTGCTTTGCGTCCTCGTCCAGCACGCAGCAGAGCCCAGCGACCGAGATCACCATCGCGTTCCGGGTTCCGATCTTGGAAAAGGAGCTGGGACCGCGGGCCACTTTCCACCTCACCCCCTGGATCAGCTCGTCGGGTGCGATGGCCGTTTTCTTGGGGCCGACCAGGAATTCATTCCAGGGCACCGTCCGGGTGGCCCTGGCGCTGCGCAGGATGATGCCCGCGTCGTACGCCGCCAGCACCGGGAGCGCGTCACCCGCGGGCGAGGCCGTCCCGAGGTTGCCGCCCACGGTCCCGCGGTTGCGGATCTGGGGCGA
>VBDY01000167.1 GCA_005882775.1 Chloroflexota bacterium
TGCTCTTCACACGGAAGGTAACGCCCGCCGGCGGGCTAGCTTGCGGCAACCAACGCTCGGTAGGCGGCATCCGCTACCGTCAGGACATGAAGGTCGGAATCATGATCGAGGGTCAGGAAGGCCTGACCTGGGAGCGGTGGTTCCGGATCGCCGACCGAGTGGAAGCGCTTGGTCTCGACTCGCTCTGGCGCTCGGACCACTTTGTGAGCCTGATGGGCCACCCAGAACGACCGGCCCTGGAGGCATGGGTGTCGCTCACCGCGCTGGCCGCGCGGACAAAACAGATGCGGTTCGGACCGCTCGTCAGCCCGATCACGTTCCGGCATCCGGCGCTACTCGCCCGGATGGCCGCCGGGGTCGACCTGCTGTCGAACGGTCGTCTGGTGCTCGGGTTGGGCGCCGGGTGGAATCAGCACGAGCACGACGCCTACGGGATCGGCCTGCCGCCAATGAAGGAACGGTTCGATCGCCTCGAGGAGGCCATCGCCGTGATCCGGGCGCTCTGGCAGGGCGGACCGGTCGATGCCCCAGGACGGTACTACCCGCTGCGCGGGGCCACCCTCAACCCGCGGCCCTTGCAGCAGCCGGGGCCACCCCTGCTGATAGGCGGTGACGGGGAAAAGCGGCTGTTGCGAATCGTTGCCGAGCATGCGGACGAGTGGAATTCGCATGCGGCCGGGCCGGACCTATACCGCACAAAGCGCGCGAAGCTCGAGGAGCACTGCCGGGCGGTCGGCCGCAACCCCGAGGAAATCCGCCGGTCGTGGATGGGAGGGCTCGTGATCGCCGAGGATGCACGTGGGCTCGACGAGCGCGCCCGATGGTTCAAGGCGTTTTACACAGCCGTCACGGATGTGGACGAGCGGTCGGTATTGACCGAGCTCAGGGCGCGCAGCTGGGTGGTCGGTACGCCCGAACAGGTCGGCGAGCAGTTGCAGGCGTGGCAAGCGGCCGGGGTGGACCGGGTGATGTTTCAGTACTACGACCTGGACGACCTGGACGGCCTCGAACTGGTGGCCAGGGTCGCGCGCGCCGTCGCTTGAGCGCGCCGGCGTAACTGTTTCGCAAGGGACTCGGGCGCAGACTCGAGTCCATCACGAAACAGGAGGTGAATCACCATGAACCAGATGCGGAAAACGATCATGGCCGCGGCCATCGGAGCGTCGCTTCTCACGGGCGGCGCGATCGGCGCCGTCCTGGCGCCGCCAGCCCGGGCACATTCGTGTCTAACGAGGCGTCGGCGCACGAGGCAACCGAAAGCGCGGCGCGCGAGGCGCAGGAGAATGCGGGCCAGATGCCAACGGTCCCCTGATCCGGCAGAGCGAGGGCCAGCCCGCCGGCTGGCTCTCTCTTCTACCTGCCTCTGACCAGTCTCCAGGCGTGGCCATCTGAACGGCCCAGTCCAGAGGGTCCATCTGGCCGATACCGGCTGCAGGCATCTGAACGAAACTGGTAACCATCGTCAAGCCCTCTCTCCTGGAGCAGCCGAACCCCATCACCGTACCGGCCGAGGACATCCTGCCGATTCGCGGTTTCCTCCTCGACAGCCGGGTCACCGAGATCACGATCAACGGGCCGGATTCGATCTACGTCGAGGTCGACGGCAAGATGCTGGTCACCGATCGCACCTTCACAGACGAGAACCACCTGATGCGAGTGATCGAGGCGCTGGCGAGCGCGGCCGGGCAGCGGATCGACCCGGAGCGCCCCCTGGTCGAAGCCCGTCTTCCCGATGGCTCCCGGCTGAGCATCGCGCTTCCGCCGGTGGCGGTCGACGGGCCGCTGGTCGCCATCCGTAAATTCCCTCCGATTCCCTACACGATCGAGGATCTCATCCGCTATGGGACCCTGTCTGTCGAGGCGGCCGCCTTCCTCAGAGCCTGTGTGATGGCCCGGGCCAACCTGCTCATTGCCGGGGGATCCAGCAGTGGAAAGACCACGCTGCTGAGCGTGCTGTCGGCCTTCATCGACGCGAACGAGCGGATCGTGACCGTCGAAGACGCGGCCGAGCTCCGCCTCCAGCGGGAGCACGTGTGCCGTCTGGAATCAACCCCGCCACATGGTTACACACCAGCGGTCAGCCTTCGCGACCTGGTCGCACACGCGGTTCGGATGCGACCCGACCGGCTGATCGTGGGCGAGGTGCGCGGCGCGGAAGCCTTCGACCTGCTCCAGGCCATGAACACCGGTCACGAGGGTTCGCTCAGCACGATCCACGCCAACAGCCCGAGGGACGCGCTGACCCGGCTCGAAACGCTGGCCATGCTGGCCGGATCCGACCTGCCGATACGAGCCATCCGGCGGCAGCTGGTTTCCGCCACGGACGTGGTGGTCCACCTGGTGCGGCGCGCGGACGGCAGCCGTCGGGTGACCCGCATCTGTGAGGTCACCGGGATGGAGGACGAGACCGTGGCGACCCAGGACATATTCGTCTCGGAGCTGGCGGAGGCGCACGGGGCAGGCGGCACCCGGCTGCTGCCCACCGGCATCCGGCCGCGGACGCTGGAGCGAATCATCAGACGAGGCGTGAAGGTGCCGGAACTACAGCGGCTGTTTCCCCAGGAGCGACTCCAGAGCCCAATCGACGCCCGCCGGGTGGCCCCTCGGGAAGTCTCCGGCGCGGCGCCTGCCGGAGAACGCCGGCGCGCCTGAGCGGGTCGGCCTAACCCTTCAGCGACCCGGCCAGCAGGCCGCGCACGAAATAGCGTCCGAGCAGGATGTAGACCAGCAAGGTGGGCACGGCCGCCAGCAAGGCGCCCGCCATCTGGACGTTCGGTTGGGGGGCAATGCTCCCCGCCAGGTTGACCAGTGCCACGGTAATGGGCTGATTGTTGCCCGAGATCGTCACGGCAAAGAGGAACTCGTTCCAGATGCTGGTGAATTGCCAGATCAGCACGACCACGAACCCGGGCACCGAGAGCGGCAAGAGGATGTGCCGGTAGATGCCCAACACTGAGGCTCCGTCGATCCGGCCGGCCTCGAGCAGCTCCTTGGGGACGCCGGCATAGTAGTTGCGGAAGATCAGGGTGCAGATCGGGATCCCGTAGACGATGTGCACCAGGATCAAGCCCGGGATTCCGCCATACAGGTTGATCGACGTAAGGAGCTGCACCAGAGGGATCAGCACGCTCTGGTAGGGAATGAACATCCCGAACAGGAGCAGCGTGAAGATCAGGTTGGCCCCTCTGAACTTCCACTTGGCAAGGACGTAGCCGTTCATCGAGCCGAGGAACGCCGAGACCAGGGTGGCCGGCACCACCAGGTAGATGCTGTTGAAGAAAGAAGGGGCGAGCGCCTGGAAGGCGGTCGCGTAGGACTCCAGACTCGGCGACATCGGCATGTCCCACACGGTTGTCCGGGCCAGCTCGGCGGCGCTTTTCAGGGAGGTGATGATGATGGCGAATATCGGGGTCAGGTAGAAGACACCGAGGACCACGAGCAGCGCGTACAAACCGAGCCGGGCCGGGCTCAGACGGCCGCGCGAGCGGGCGGGGGCGACGAGCACGCTCACCGTTCGGTCTCTCCGCGGATGTTCCAGATCAGGTAGGGCACGATCAGGATCGCAACCAGCAGGAGGAGCATGGTCGCGATCGCGGCTCCGCGCCCGTACAGGTTCTCCTGGAAGGTGGCGCGGAACATATAGAGGCTGGGCAGGTCTGACGAATATCCCGGACCGCCAGATGTCATCACGTAGATCAGGTCGAAAATCTTGAGCGAGATGTGGCCGAGGATGATGACGGCGGACAGTGTGATCGGTCGGAGCAGAGGGAAAACCACCCGCCAGAAGAGCTGCCATTCGGTGGCGCCGTCGACCCGGGCCGCCTCGCGCAGCTCCTCGGGAATGCCACGCAGGCCGGCCAGGAACATGGCCATGCAGAAGCCGCTCATCTGCCAGACGGCCGCGATCACCACGCCGTTCAGGGCAACGTTGGTGTCGGTCAACCAACCCGACTTGAGAAAACCCAGGTGCAGGTTGTCCAGGATGACGTTGATACCGGTGTACGGGTTGAAGATCCACCGCCAGACGGTGCCGGTAACCACGAAGGCGAGGGCGAGTGGATACATGAAGACGTTCTGGAAGAAGAGGGTGCCGCGCAGGCGCTGGTCGAGCAGGACGGCCGCCCCCAGGCCGATGACGAGACATCCTGCCAGGAAGAAGGCGGTGAAGTGGACGGTGTTGATCAGGTCGTTCTGGAACCGCTCGATGCCAAAAAGGCGGATATAGTTGCGCAGGCCGACGAAGGTGTAATCGGGCAGGACATTGTTCCATCGACTCAGGGAGACCCGGATTGTCTGGCCGATGAAGCCGTAGACGAAGATCCCGATCAGGATGACGGAGGGCGCGACCAGCAGGATCGGGGTGAGGCGTTCGGAGGACCAGGGAAAAATAGAGCGGCTCCTCGGGAGCCGCTCCACCATCGCCGGTTGCGCGGTCGCTGTCGCCATCGCCCCGGAGACTAGCTCGTCTTCAGGAACTCGTCAGAGAGGCTCTGGAGCTTGCTCGCCGTAGCGTTCACGTCCAGCTTGATCAGGAACTGGCCAAGCTCGTCATTGACCCCGTTCGCAAAGTTCTGGGGAGTGGCCGACCCGTGGGCCGAGCTCGGCACCAGGGTGTCGGTCTTGAACTCGGCCATGAACTGCTGCGAGATCACATCGAAGCCGCTGGGAGAAACATCGGTGCGAGCCGGGATCGAGCCTTTTAGCGGGTTGAAGGCCGCCTGGCCTTCCTGCGAGCCGCAGACCTGGACCCAGGCGACCGCGTTGGAATGGTCCTTGACTCCTTTGGGTATGCCAAAGGTGTCGCACACGATCATGTACTTTCCGGTGGTCCCCGGCGACGGTACGACGCCGTAGTCGACGTTCGGCACCCACTTCTTGGTAGTGAAGTCACCCTTCGCCCAATCGCCCATGACCTGGAAGACGGCCTTTCCCGAGATGATGCGGTTGTCCGCCTCGTCCCAGTCGATCGCGGAGTTGTCAGTGTTCGCGTACTTGAGCCAGGTCTTGATCCAGGTGAGGGCCTGCTTGACGGGCGGGTCCGTAAAGGACGCCTGCGCGCTCATGATCTTCTTGTAGAAATCGGCCCCACCCGCGGCCAGGATGTTGTTCTCGAGCAGCATCTGCACCTGCCAGTTGCCCTTGGAGCCGAGCGCCAATGGGGTGGCGATCCCTTTGGACTTGAGCGTGCTCAGGGCTGAGGTGAACTCGTCGGGCGTGGTGGGCGGGTTAACGCTCTTGCTGTCGAGCAGCTTCTTGTTGTACCAGAGCGCGTTGCCGCGGTGGACGTTGACCGGTACCGACCAGATATCTCCGTTGGAGCTCACGATGTCCTTGAGGTCCTTGGGCACCACGCTGTCCCAACCGGCCGCGTTCCAGATACTGGTGATCGGCTCCATCTTCGACGCCTTGACCCAGGTGCTGATCAGCTCCTGGCCGGCGTGGACCTGGAAGCTATCTGGCGGCTGGCCGCCCTGCATGCGGGTCGCCAGGACCGCCTTGGCATTGGAGCCCGCCCCGCCGGCAACCGCCTGGTTGACGATCGTGACGTTGGGATATTTCTGCTTGTAGAAATTGAAGAGTTGAGCCAGACCTTCCTTCTCGCCCGGGCCGGTCCACCAGCTGAAGATCTCCAGATTGCCCGTACCGGTGGCGGCCGGCGCTGACGTGCTCCCGCAGGCCGCCAGCAGGTCAGCCAGCCCAAAGCCGACAGCAACCGTGCCCGCAGTCGTCCCGGCGCGCTTCACAAACTCGCGCCGACTCCATAGATTATTGGACATGTTTCCTCCTTCCGTCTCCCCGGGCCCTAAAGGGCTAGTGGCGAGAGTTTAGTCCGGCGGCCAAATACGTGTCAATTCTTAGAAAGTCTTGGAGCCGAGGGCTAGCTCCGACGGACAGAGACTGCCTCTATAGCGCGCGTTGCGACGCGCGCTTTGGGCCGGCAGGCACGCCTCGGGCCTGGTCGGCCCTCGGCTCCGGTTGAGTTCGGTAGGCTAGGTCGATGAGCGTGGCGGCAAAGGTCGACGGGCGCATGTTCGTCAATGGCGAGCGCGCCTGGGCGGGCAGTGGAAAGACATTCGAAGCCATCGACCCCGCAACCGGCGAGGCATTTGCCACGGTTGCCTCGGGATCGAAGGCCGACGTCGATGCTGCCGTGATTAGCGCGCGCCACGCGTATGAGGCTGGGTGGGCGTTGATACCTCCAGTGCGGCGCGTCCGCGTCTTGAACCGGCTGGCCGTGCTCATGCGGGAGCACAGCCGCGAGCTTGCCGAGCTCGAAAGCCTCGACGTGGGCAAGCCGCTCAAGCAAGCCGAGGATGACGTGACTGCCGCCTCGGGCTACTTCGAGTACTTCGCGGGCGTCGCGGATAAGGTCTTCGGTTCGAGCATTCCCCTGGGGGGCGGCTTCGTGGACTTCACTTTGCGCGAGCCTATCGGCGTGTCGGCGCAGATCGTGCCCTGGAACTACCCGTTGCGGCTGTCCTCACGCGGGATCGCACCGGCACTGGCGTGCGGCAACGGCGTGGTGGCAAAGCCCGCCGCCGAGGCCGGGCTGAGCGTGGTCCGGATCGCCGAGCTCGCGGTTGAGGCCGGTGTCCCAAAGGGCGTCTTCAATGTCGTCACCGGCGTCGGTGCGGAGGCGGGCTCCGCAATCGCCTCACATCCCGGCATCAACCACATCACCTTCACCGGCTCGGTTCCGACCGGGATCGCCATCATGAAGGCGGCGGCCGACAACGTCGTGCCCGTCACTCTCGAGCTTGGCGGAAAGTCTCCAAACATCATCTTTGCCGATGCCGACCTGGAGAAAGTGGCAGCCTCGGCGGCCAGCACCCTGATGCAGAACTCGGCTCAGACCTGCACCGCCCCCACCCGTCTGCTGGTGGAGCGGAGTGGGCACGACCGCCTGGTCGATCTGCTAGCGCAGCGTATTCGCCAGATTCGCCTGGGCCGGGGCCTGGAAAACCCGGACATGGGGCCGGTGGTCAGCGAACGCCAGATGCGGCGGGTGCTCGGCTACATCGAGACAGGCTCGCGCGAGGGGGCGAAGGCACTGACCGGCGGCGGACGATCGCAGAAACCCGAGCTGGCGCGCGGGTTCTTCATCGAGCCAACCCTGCTCGATGCGGTGGCGCCTGGGACGGTGGTCGAGCAGGAGGAGATCTTCGGGCCGGTGCTCACCGCCACCACCTTCGAGTCGGTGGATGAGGCGATAGCAATCGCCAACGGAACCGCCTACGGGCTGGTCACCGGGATCTGGACGGCGGACCTGAACAAGGCGCTCAAGGTCGCGACTGGCGTGAAATCCGGGCAGATCCGGATCAACGGCTATGGGGTTGAAGGCAGCATCGGATTACCGTTCGGCGGCTACAAGCGCAGCGGCTTCGGGCGCGAGCAGGGGGTGGAGGCGCTCCTCAATTACACCGTGCTGAAGAACGTGATGATCAACTTCAGCTGACGCTTCAGCTCCGTCCACCGTGGGCTAGGGCGTTACGGCTTCACCGCCGCAAGGGTTTTTCGCATCTGGTCGAGGTGAAACCGGTCGTGCCCGGCTAGCAGCCGGAACTGTAGCTCGTAGCTCTCGGGACCGCGTTCCGAATGCATGCCGACCCGCTGGCGCTGGGCCGGCGTGGCGCGCCGCCAGAGGGCCAGGTTCGCCTCCCGCAAGGCGCGGAAGAGGCCGACCAGCTCCCGCGGATCATCGGCGTTGTGCCGAAGACCCGCGACCCAGAGGTCCTGGTCATACCCGAGGAGCGGAGGTTGGTCGTGGGCGATCGTCCACCGGTAGCGGCCCCCGACCACCAGCTCCGCGTCGGCCAGATGCCCGATCAGCTCCAGCACGGACCACTCGGCCTCGGCGGGCCTCACGCGGAGGGCCGATCCAGCATCGACGATGATTGTGTCGACCGCCGCGGGTGTGGCGGCCTGAACGACTGCCGGGTCATCTGAGCCGAGAAGGGAGAGGAGCAGCCGTTGATAGCGCGCGGCGTCTGCGACCGGATCCGGTGACGACAGCGCAGTCACATCGCCATCTTGACGGGCTGCTGGTGGAGAGTCGAGTCCAGGAAGACGCCGACGCCGGGGGCGGCCACCCGCTGAAAGTCGTTGCCTTCTAGATAGGCATCCGCACCGAATAGAACGACGGCTCCGAAGCCGGCAGTCCAGTTCGCCGGCACATTGGGCTGGGCCCGGGCGCCGACCACGGTATTCTGCCGCAGGTTACAGAACGACCGGTCGCCGCAGTAGAGTCCTGTGCCCATGACGTCTTCGATCCGGTTGTGGTCGACATCGCCTTCCGACATCTCGGTGACCGCAATCCCGCGGAGCGCGGTCTTTTGCACCTGGTTGTCTCGGATGAAGACCATGCTGGCATGAGAGACGATGCCCTCCTGTCCCCCCGATACCCGGCAGCCCTGGATGGTGGACGGCGGCCGGTTCGACCCCATCGAGTTCACGACATCGACGCCCCAGGCGAAGGAGCTCGCCGGGTCGCTCACCTCGCACGAATGCACCTGGGCGGAGCTCAGAACTATGTCGATGCCGCGCCGAACAGCTCCGGACACGCGTATGTCCTCGAGATTCACCCGGATCGATCGCGTTACGAGGATCCCGACGTCGCCCCCGCTGACATCAACCTGTGCAAGGCTTACCCCGGTCGCTGCGATCGTCACGGTCGGTTGATCGGGTCCGCCCACGATGGTGGCCGGCCCCACCACGGTCAGCGGTTTGCGGATGGTCACCGGCCCGAGGTAGAGACCAGGCCTGAGGTGAAGGACGGAGCGGGCGGGAGCCGCGTCGATCGCGGCCTGGAGCGACGGTCCTTCGGCCCATCGCATGGGCGCGGCGGAGACCACCAGGGTCCCCAGGCCCAGGGCCAGGCCAGCAGTAACCGCGGATGCCAGCAGGAACGCGGGGCGAGACCGCCCGACAGGATTCGGCAGGCGCCGCTGCCAGGCCCAGACGCCGACAAGCAGGACGAGGACCCCGGCGTTGTAGAGAAAGTGCAGATCCGGCCTGGCCAGGGGCCCGTTCAACAGGCCGCCCTTCGCGAGAATCCCCGAGGTCCCGGTGATGCCCGTCCGCAGATAGGCGGTGAGGATGACCGAATGCTCAGCCAGGTGCCAGAGCGCCAGAGGCATGAGCAGCCAGCACGCTGGATTCGCCGGCCAGCGGGTGATCAGGAAGACCGCCACCAGGGCGATGGCCAGCGTCATCAGGAAATGCACCCACTCCAGGTCCAGCCGGCCGATCATGCCGTGAGCGAACGCAGGCGGCTGGTCCCAGAGGTGCATCTGGGCCATCTGGACAACGTGCTCGAACATGTGGCCTGTCTGCACCGCGATGGTGGCCACCAGCACGAACCCGGCGAAAGATCGCGGGGTCGAGGTGGTGAAGACCTGCGGCCATCGGCGGGTCGCGACCACGCTCTTAGCCTTTGACCGAGCCCGCCAGCAACCCCTGGACGAAGTAACGCTGGAAAGCAAAGAACAAGAGAAGCGGCGGAATCACCGACAGGAATGAAGCCGCCGAGATCACATCGACGCTGCTCCCGAAGTTGCGCATCTGCTGCAGGATCGCGACCGTGACCGGTGGCGTGTTGCCGGCAAAGACAAGTCCCACCAGTAGATCATTCCAGACCCAGAGGAACTGGAAGACGGCAAAGGATGCGATCGCCGGGTAGGCCAGCGGCAGGATGATTGTCCTGAAGATGCGCCAGTCGTTCGCCCCGTCCATCCGGCCGCTCTCCAGTAGCTCGTGAGGGATGCCGAGGAAGAAGTTCCTGAACAGGAACGTCGCATAGGGTAGGGCGAAGGCGGCGTGGAACAGGAAAACCTTGACGATCCCGGGGGGGCCGATAAAGCCATAAAGCTGCGCCACCGGAATCAATGCCATCTGGAGCGGGACCACCATCAGCGCGATCAGCAGCAGAAAGAAAATGGTCTTGCCCGGGAAGTTCAGCCAGGTAAAGGCGTAGGCGGACAGCGTGGCGAACAGGACCGGGATGATCGTTGCGGGCACGGCGATCAGGATTGAGTTGACGAAGCTGCCGGCGAGCAGGGGGGAATCGAACAGGTGACGATAGTTGTCGATACCAACCTGGCCGCCCGTCCCGGTGAAGATCGTCCACCAGCCGGTCACGGTGAAGAGCCCGACCGGGCGCAGCGAAGTGACCAGAAGGCCGATAGCCGGCAGCGCCCAGAGGACACCGGCGACGATGAAGAAGACGTGAATTGGGACGTTTTCCAGGGCCTGGCGCCAGGCCGAGCGTCTAGGCCCGGCGATCTCGAGCGCCCGCGTGGCCATAGCCTAACGCTCGCCCCGGAATCGCCGGATGTTGAAGGCCATCACCGGGATCACGAGCAGGAATAGGAAAACGGCGATAGCGCTGCCGATTCCGAAGTTCCCCAGGCCGGTGAACGCGAGGAGATACATCTGCAGGGCGATCACGTTGGCGTCGGGAATCACCGAACCGGGCGCGATAGCATACACCAGGTCGAAGATCTTGAGCACGTTGATCGTTAGCGTGATGAAAGTAACAATCATCAGCGGCGCCAGAAGCGGCACGGTAACCCGGCGGAAGACCTGCCACTCGGTGGCGCCGTCGACCCGAGCCGCCTCTAAGAGGTCGCGTGACATGGTCGCCAGGCCGGCGCCGATGGTCACGGTGGCAAAGCCAACCCAGACCCAGATGGCCGCCAGGATGATTGCCGGCGTCACCAGGGTGGAGCCGAGCCACTGGACTCCACCGAATGCCGGGTGGAAATTCTGCGCCGGGATCACCACCCGGTAATTCCCCGAGCCGACTCCAGCGAATGAGAAGTCCCCCGTGGAGTTGGTCTGGACCTGAGACTTCACCGCTCCGCCGGAATCCACCAGCTGCACGGTCATGTCGGGAAGCCCAAGCTTGCCAGGCTCGACCTGTCCTACCGTGCCACCTCCGCCAGGCTTGAAGTCGCGCCAGACCACTCCCGCGATCTGTCCGGCCTGCGCGGTCGGCTCCTGGGCATCCTTCGCACCGCTCGGAATCTCGGCAACCGGGAACCCTATGAACCCGATATGCGCGACGTCCCCCGGCGCCAGCAACTGGCTGAGCTGATACCCGTCGCCAACCCCCTGGACCAGGTCGGGCTGCGAGGGCCGCGCCCCCTGATAGTGACCAGGGTGAGTGACCGCGTTCGCGACCGAGGCGACCACAGCATTCAAAGCACCGGTATCGGGGTTCTGCTCGTACATGATTCGCCAGATGACACCGCTGGCGAGCAGGGAAACGGCCATCGGCATGAACAGGATGGTCCGGATCACCAGCCGGTACGGGACCCGCTCCAGTAGCACGGCGAACAGGACCCCGAGGGCGGTGACCGCGGCAGGGAAGATCAGCACCCAGATGATGTTGTTCTGGATCGCGTGGAAAGTCCGCCCGTCCGAGAAGATCTGCAGGTAATTGTCGAGGCCGACGAACGTCTCACCGGTCCGGTTGAAAAGGCTCCGGATGACGGTGGCGACCGCCGGGTAGATCATGAAGATCGTCACGAAGATCGCGGACGGTAGTAGGAACCAAATGGCCGCCCGACTGTACCCAGGACCTGGCGCGCGGGCGGCTCGCTTGCCCGCGCGCTCCTCGAGGATCCCCGGCGCTGCCGCTGGGGCGACTGTACTCACGTCGTTTTAGGGTTCAACCGCCGAAAGCGGCCGCCGCGTCCTTTTCGAGCTGGGCCGCGGCCGCATCGACATTGTTTGGATTTTTCAACCACACCTGAAGGTCCGCCCACTCACCCGACCCCTTGGTAGCGCCGAAAGCAGCCGGGGCCTGGTCCGACATGTCGAAGACGAAGGTCTGGGCGCTGACCAACGCTTGGGCCGCCGCCTTGACCACCGGGTCGGGGTACTTTGACGTATCGACCTTCTTGTTGGCTGAGAGGAAGCCGCCCTTGGCCGCCCAGATCTGCGCGGCTTCGGGGCTGGCCAGGTACTTGATCAGCTCGCTGCCCGCGGTGTTGTCCGTCAGGCGTACAGCCACGTCGCCGCCGCCCATCACCATGTTGGACGAGCCGTTGATGTCGGGGAACGGGAAGAAGTTGAAATCTGTGCCCGGCACCATCGGTGGAGTCGCTCCGGTCAGGTTGCCCTCGACAAAGTCGCCTTCGTAGACGATGGCGGCCTTCGGAGACGTGCCCACGATGTTAGTCGCGGAGGTCGGGAAGTCGGTGTTCAGGGCCCCGGACAGTCCTCCATAGACGTTCTGGTTGGTGAAGATCCCGGCCAGGGTCCGCAGCGCGGCCTTGACCGAGTCGTCGGTCCACTTGATGGTGTGCTTGGTCAGGGCGTTGTACTTGTCGGCACCGGCCTGGCGGAGGTACACGTTCTCGAACCAGTCGGTCAGGGTCCACCCGTCAGCGCCGCCTACCGATAGCGGCTTGACACCGGATGCCGAAACGGTGCCTAAGGTTGTCTTGAAGTCGTCGAAGGTCTTGGGGGGGTTCACGCCCGCGTTCGTGAATGCATGGGTGTTGTACCAGACCGTCGACTTATTCGAGGTCTTGAAAAATACCCCGTAGAACTTGCCGTTGACGGTCCCCAGGTCCTTCCAGACCGGTGCGTAGTTCGCACCAAGGAGGTCGGCAGTGGCGCTGTCGAGCTCCTTCAGGCTGCCCTTGGTGGCGAGATCGTGCAGCAAGCCTGGCTGGGGTAGGACGGCGACGTCCGGCGGACTGTTCGACGCGATTCGCGAGCCGAGGACGGTGCCGATATTGTCGCCGGTCGAGGTGAAGGTTGCCTGGGCACCGGTACTGTCGTTGAAGGCAGACAGGATCGCCTGGAAATTCTTCTGCTCGTTTCCGGTCCACACGGCTGCGACCTCTACCTTTTTTCCGGACAGGGGCTTGTTACCGCCGCTGGTGCTCGACCCGCCGCAGGCAGCCAGCAGCAGGCAACCGACGATGACCATAGGGACAATCCTGGGCTTCATTCCTTCCTCCTACGAAGTCGCTCTCCGAACTACTGGCGCCTACTTTACGCCAGCAGGGGACTCATATTCAACAACGTGATCGGTAGAACCCTTGACCGGCGTTTCCCGCAGGAATACACTGGGCGCCATGGCAGGGGTAGTTTTCGAGCACGTCTACAAGCGATACGCGGGCAACGTGGTCGCCATCACGGACATGAATGTCCAGATCAAGGACAAGGAGTTCATGGTCCTGGTCGGTCCCTCTGGATGTGGTAAGTCGACCGCCTTGCGCATGGTGGCCGGCCTGGAGGAGATCTCGGACGGCGAGGTGAAGATCGGGGATCGGGTGGTCAACGACGTCGCCCCAAAGGACCGGGACATCGCTATGGTCTTCCAGTCCTACGCCCTATATCCTCACATGAGCGTCTACGACAACCTGTCCTTTGGGCTGAAGCTGCGCAAGACACCCAAGGCGGAGATCGACAAGCGGGTGCGGGAGGCGGCCAAGATCCTCGGGCTGGAGCCTTTCCTGGAACGCAAGCCCAAGGCGCTCTCAGGCGGCCAGCGCCAGCGTGTCGCCCTCGGCCGGGCGATCGTCCGCCAGCCCAAGGCCTTCCTGATGGACGAGCCGCTCTCCAACCTGGACGCCAAACTCCGGGTCGAGACCCGGGTTAACATCCTCAAGCTCCACCAGCGGCTCCAAACAACCTTTATATATGTAACCCACGACCAGGTCGAGGCCATGACCATGGGTGACCGGATCGTCGTCATGAAAGATGGTTATGTCCAGCAGGTGGACACGCCCGACACCCTCTACCATCACCCGGTCAATATGTTCGTCGCCGGCTTCATCGGGAGCCCGGCCATGAACTTCCTCCCGGTCCGGATCGGGGGCGACGGCCAGACCGCGCTTCACGGCGAGGGCTTCGATGTCCCGGTCGAGGAGCGCCTCCTTTCGGAGGCCGGCGCCGAGCGCGGGCAGGAGGTCATCATGGGAGTTCGCCCGGAAGACCTGAAGGACCCGCGGTTCGCGGGCCGCGATGGCCTGCCCAAAGTGCCTGCCAAGGTCGAGGTGATCGAGAGCATGGGAAGCGAGATCTTCGCTTACTTCAACATCGGCGGCAAGACCATGACCTCCCGAATGGACCCGCGTAGCGGGGACATGCAGCCTGGCCAGACGACCCAGGTCGCGGTCGACACCAGCCATCTCCACCTGTTCGACCCCAAGTCCGAGAAGGCATTGGTCAGCGGAGGCAAGCCCGCCGCTAACTGACCTGACGCGACTGCCTCAGCCCAGGCGCTGCTCGAGGAGGGCCCGCTCCGCCGGGTTGGTGGTAAGCTCGAGCGCCCGCTGATCGGCGGCTCGCGCTTCGTCCGGTCGGCCGAGGTCGCGTAGAACCTCTGCCCTCGTGGCGTGGTAGAGGTGGTAGCCGTCAAGGGCACTCTGAAGGAGCTCCAGCTCCCTCAGAGCCGGTGCCGGACCCATCGCGTTGCGGATCGCGATGGCGCGATTCAGGCGAACCACGGGGGTGGGCCAGTACTCCAGCAGACGCTCATAGAGGATGAGGATCTCCGGCCACGGGGTTTCCGCCCAGGACCCGGCCATGGCATGGCAAGCGGCGATCGCGCCCTGCAGCTGATAGGGACCGGGCCGCCCCATGGCAGCGGCCTGGTCGAGCAGCCGGCCCGCGTCCGCAATCGCCCCACGATCCCAGCGCCACCGGTCCTGATCTCGCAACAGCACTAGCCCTCCCTCGGCATCAAACCGGCTGCCGGCGCGGGCAAGGTGCAGCCGCATCAGAGCGAGCAGCCCATGTGGTTCCGGTTCGTCCGGCATCAACCTCACAAGCAGCCTCGCAAGCCATTCTGCGTCGTTGGCCAGGTCCCAACGCGCGGCCGCTTCACCCGCGGTTGCCAGGTAGCCCTCGTTGAAAGCCAGGTAGAGGACCGCGAGCACTTCATCCAGGCGATTCGTGAGCTCGTGACCTTCTGGCACGCGATATGGAATCCCCGACTCGACGATCTTGCGCTTGGCACGGACGATGCGCTGCGCGATCGTGCTCTCGGTTGTGAGAAAGGCACGGGCAATTTCCGCAGTCGTCAGGCCGATCACGGCCCGCAAGGTCAAGGCCAGTTGCGCCTCGCGCGCCAGGGCCGGATGGCAGCACGTGAAGATCAGGCGCAGCCTGTCATCAGACTCGCCCGCCACCTCACTCACCGGGGATCCAACGAGCAGGGACAGCTTGCGGTTGTAGTTGGCGTCCCGGCGGAGGTGGTCCAGCGCTTTGCGGCGAGCGGTCGTCATCAGCCAGGCCCCGGGCCGGTCGGGAATGCCCTCCTTTGGCCAATGTTCGAGCGCCGAGACCACGGCCTCCTGGACCAGCTCCTCACCCAGGTCAAAGTCGCCCAGGAAACGTACCAGTGCGGCGGTGAGCTTGCCGGCCTCCTCACGAAAAACGGTTGAGAGGGCGGCATCGGTTGCCGCCCTGCTCGAGCCGGGCGGTGTGCTAGGCTTCCCCCCGCTCGACGAGCGGCCGGACTTCAACCTTGCCCTGAGCCGGCCACGATTTGGCCAGATCCAGCGCCCTGTCGAGATCGGGGACGTTTACGATGGCGAATCCACCGATCGTCTCCTTGGTCTCGATGAAGGGTCCGTCTGTGGCAACAGGTTTGCCGCCGTTGAATTTCACGGTTGTCGCGGTCCGGGCAGGCTGCAGCTGAGCGCCGCTCTCGATGAGGCCCGCCTGCGAGTGCTGACCCCACCATTGCCCCACCTTCTCGAACATCACCCGCGACTCCGCCTCCGGCACTCGCTCCCAATCGACCTCGTCCACGAACAGCAGCATGTATTTCACCGGCTGATTCCTCCTTCGCAGTGTGGATGACTTTCATTCCCACCGACGAATGACGAGGCGGAAAATCGACATCCTCAGTTCAGCAGCGGTTTGACATCGCGGATCAGGCGCTCCAGGGTTTCATCGTCAAAAGGGGCCGGCATGTCGAAATAGAAGTTGCGGAACCCTAGGCCGACAAACGGCCTGACATGTTCCGCAACCCGCTCCGGTGGGCCGAGCAAGTCAGGACCTGGATAGTTGCCGTTTCGGCGACCGATCTCCGCCGCCACTCGCCTGGCCTCGCCCAGGTCGTCCCGGATGATGGGTGCCCCACCGTTGGCCGTGCGCTCGATCTGGGAGGTGTCTCGCCGGACAGACTCGCACCAGCGTCGCAGCACCTCGTCTTTGTGACGGACCTCTTCCGGCGTCCCGTCGATGTTCCACATGTCGGCATAGCGGGCCACGGTCGCCAGGGTCTTGCGCTCCCCTCCCCCACCGATCAGGATCGGCAGATGGCGCTGAACAGGCGGCGGATCATTGCGCGCCGACCGGGCGTGGTAGAAGCGGCCACGCGCTGTGCCTTCCCCCGAGTGCAACATGCCGACCATGAGCGCCACCGCCTCGTCAAGCCGGTCGAGACGCTCACCGACGCTGGCTCCGAAATCGATACCGAGGGCGGTGTGCTCGGTCTCGAACCAGGCCCCGCCGATGCCGAGCACCATCCGGCCGCTGGACATATGGTCCAGCGCGGTGACCATCTTGACCACCAGGGCAGGATTCCGAAACGTGTTCGCCCCCACCATCAGGCCCAGGCCGATGCGCCGGGTCAGGCTGGCCCAACCGGCCAGCGTGAGGTATCCCTCAAAGATCGGTCCCTGCGGTGACCCAACGATCGGGTAGAGGTGGTCCCACGTCCACAAGGAGTCATATCCAAGCTGGTCCGCTCGCGCCCCCGCGCGCATCAGGGACGGCCAGTCCGTGTACTGAGGCCAGAGAAGGACGCCGAATGTCAAGGGACCGGAAGCCACGGCCTCTTATCTTGACTGATGATCGATCCTTGACACCCTCAAGCGGCCAGCCCATACTCACGGCGCCGCCAGCGAAGGCGTCGGCAGGTCGCACACAGGAGGGGACCGCGATGGCAGTCTTGTATCGTCGTCCGGGCGTCGCCGAGAGTGGCGAGGTCGCGGAGGAGCCGGTGAGCATTCTCTTTTTGCAGGACGATCCGGCAGTCGCCGAGATGTACAAGTTGAAGCTCGAGCTCGATGGCTATCGGGTTACGGTCGCCAGCCAGGCCGACGACGCGGAGGAGATTCTCGATACGCACAGGCCGGACATCATCTATCTAGATATCCGTTCGGCCGAAGGCCGCAATCTGGCGCGGTTGGATGCACTTCGCAGCCGGGACGGTGCCGGCGTCATCCCGGTCGTGATTTTGAGCGGCGCCCCGGCTGACGAGCTCAAGGCGCAGGGAGTCCGGCTACAGCCGATGGACTATGTTGTCCGCTGTGATACCGTTCGCACCGGCCTGGGAGCAATCGCTTTCTAAGCGACGTTTGAACCGGTCACGCCGGGTCAGGCTCCGCGGGTGAAGCTCTGGTTGAGGAAAACCAGACCGAGCCACACGTAGAAGGCAGGGGCCACGATGAAGCCGGTGAGCCCCGCTCCGGCCACCACCAGGGGATTGGTGGGCGAGTAAATGACAAGTCGGGCCAGGTAGACGACGATCAGGAGCACGCCGGCCAAAATGCCGAGCCGGCTCAGTCCCATCGGAAAACGAGGGCTGCGCCCGATCAGGGAGGCGAAGATGAGCAGCCCGAGCCCAGTCAGACCAAAGGTGAGGAGGCCGCGTGGGTCGACCTGGCTCGGCAAGTCGCTCGCCGGAATTTTTCCCAGGTGCACCAGGTTGGCGATCTCGTAGCCGGCGTGGACCACCGACCCGAGGGTGCCGTACACCGCCAGCAGCAGGGCGGTAAGAGCGGCGCCCTGGCTGACGTCGCGTACCCGGCCGTGCAGCGCCACCAGCACCGGTACGGTCAGGAGGCCCCCCACCACCAGGATCAGCCAGCTCAAGTTAGCGCCCAGCTCGGGGGCGGGCCGGGCAACGATCACGAAGGCCACCGAGTAGAGGAGTCCGCCGATACCGGTCAGGACTGCGCAGTACCCCGCGAGGCGCTCGAAGGCTACCGTCACCGTGAGGGATACTACCGCAGCTTGCTCAGGCGTCGTACCGCGGCGAGCTGTTCGGATTCGACCGCAGGCCGGACCCAGCAGCCGCGGATGTGGTCATTCACCAGCCCGCACGCCTGCATCACGGCATACGTCGTCGTGGCGCCGACGAAACGGAATCCCCGGCGCTTGAGCTCTTTGGAGAGCGCGATCGACTCGGGTGTCCTCGCGGGAATGGTCGCGATGGTTGCCGGAGCCCGCCCCGGTGAGGGCCGGAACGACCAGAGCAGCCGGGCAAGCGAACCCATATCGGCGATAGTCTCGAGCGCGCGCCGAGCATTTTCGATTGTGGCTTCGATTTTTCCCCGGTGACGGATGATATGCGTGTCCTGGAGCAAACGGGCTACCTCTCGAGGACCGAACCGGGCGACCGCTTCGATCTGGAAATCCTTGAAGGCCGCTCGAAATCCCTCCCGCCGGCGGAGCACGGTGATCCAGGAGAGCCCGGCCTGGAAGCCTTCCAGGCAGAGTCGCTCGTAGAGACCGTTGTCGGTCAGGACCGGGCGGCCCCATTCAGTGTCGTGATACACGAGGTACTCCGGCGCCGACAGCGCCCACCCACAGCGGCGTGCCACGGCCGGCGCGACCGACTTGCGGGGCGCGGGCTTCACCGGCATATGCAGCGAGGCTACGCTACTTTTTGCCTCGAAGCCGCGGCGGCCGCCTTCTCGGAGCGGCGCCGCTCGGCCATTGCCCACAGCAGGAGGGCGATAACGAGCAGGAGCAGCAGAAGGATGAACCCGAAGGTAAGCGGGACGGACAGCAGCCCCAGGGGCGTGCCCAGGTAGGGCGGCGGGCCGAAACCAGTCGACTGGCTGCCCGAAGTTCCGTTACCGGTCGAGGCGCCATTTCCGTTCGACGATCCTGCGTTGTTCGAGCCGCTGCCGCCAGAGCCAGCTCCGACCGAGCCGGACGGTACAGGCGTCGCCCCGGCAGACGGGTTGGCGGACGCGGCGGGCGTGCCGTTTGCGCCGGGAGTTGCGGTCGCCCTGGCGGTAGGCGATGCCGTGGGCTTGGCGGTCGGCGCTACGTCGACCGCGTATGAGGCCGTGGCCTGGGTACCAGTCGCCGGAGACCCATCCTGAGGGATCGGCAAATAGCCGTCCACCTCATGGCTGCCTACCCCGGCGTTAGCCGGCGAGGCGGTCACCAGAGTAGCTTTGCACGTGCTGTTTGTCAGCGCCGAGCCCAGCAGCTGACCTGCCGGAGGCGCGCCATTCCAGGAGAACCGAATCTCGGTCCCTTGCGGCAGCTGCGAGAGCACGCATGGGGTCTGCTGATAGGTCAGGGTGAAGGTCGACCTCGCCTGGCCGTGGGATGGTGAGACGGTCAGGCTGGCGATGGTGGGAAGCGCATGGCCGATGGTGGGAGTCGCGACCTGCGCCAGGACAGCGATGGCGGCGGCGAGTGATCCGCGGACGGCAACGCTGATGTGAGTCTTCATGATGTTTCAGACCGTAAGACCCGCCGCAAGCATTGAAGCCTGCGCCGTCACGCCCCCTACCGGGCCATTGTCACGAAGGTGCGACGGCGGAGCGACGCCCGGGCACCGTACCGGGACCGTCGCGGCACCTGGGTCGGCACCTCAGAAAGCAAAGAGGCCTGACGATTGAGGTCAGGCCTCTTCGAGGAGGGGCAGGGCGCCGGGTGCAGGGGCCAACCATAATTCGCCGCTGCCCACGGTGTCGAGACGGAACATCTGTTGCCCGGCTTTATCCACTTCCTCGGACGGCGGATGGGAAAACCGCTGTGGAAAATCGGTGCACAGTTCCCCGACCCGATCGGCAACGGCACTCAGCGGACGATTATCGTGCCATGCATGTAGCTGTGGATGTCGCAGTGATAGGTGTAAGTGCCTGCCGAGCGGAACGTGAAGCTGAAACCTCCACCGGAATTGATCACGCCGGAGTCGAACGCACCACCGTCGGCGGTGAATGTATGCGCCGCGGATGAGGGGTTGCTGAAGGCGACCCGCCCGCCCCGGCCGAGCGTCACGGACGAGGGACTGAACGCATAACCTGATCCACCGTTAACAGCCCGGACCGAGGCACTCATTGGCATTGGAACCGGGGTGGGCTTCGGCATCGGTTTGGCAGTCGCCGGCACCGGCGTCGCTGACCGCGTCGCCACAGGCGTCGGCGTGGCGGTCGGAGTGGCGGAGGCGGTGGTTGTTGATGACGCCGTTGCCGCCGGGCTATTCGAGGAAGGGGGGAT
>VBDY01000233.1 GCA_005882775.1 Chloroflexota bacterium
ACGAACAACTTCGGCGGCGCGGCCGAGTACGGAGCGCCGAACACGGCTCGCTTCGGCGGGACGATCATCACTCCCGTCATGCCGAACCCGCAGCTCACTTCCGGCTGCAGCGGCGCCTAGGAGAATTTAGAGGGAGAGGCAGGGAATCTGCCTCTCCCTACGCCGGGCCTGATTCGCTAGCCTTCGCTGCTCACGAGTGAGCCATACAGTCCGTCGGCCTCGTGGTTGATACCGGCCGTGAAGAACAGGGTATTGGTCGGGCCGCCTGCGCCGCCATTGCCGAAGCGGAGTCCCCACAGGCCGTCGATGACGATGGAGTTGCCGTTTGCATCACCCAGCTGACCCTCCAAGGTGGCCGTCTCCGGATCGAAGGCGTTGATGATGCCATCGCCGAAATTGCCCACCAGGAGATCGCCGCTGAACGGGCCGAAGCCGGACGACGGCGCCATCGCCAGCCCCCAGGGGGAGTTGAGAGCGCCGTGGGAGGCGAAGCGCCTCAGGAGGTTGCCGCTCGTGTCGAAGACGTCAACAAAGCCATTGCCCGGTCCTGCAACGTCGTCATGCTTTTGAGCATTCTGCATGGCGAAGGTTACCCAGAGCATGCCGCCAAGGTTCTGCACATCGAATGGTGCAAAGCCGGCCGGGACCGCCCGATCGGTAAACCTGCCAGCCGGGTGGAAGCTCTTGTCGTACCTCTCCACGACGCCGGCCCGGAAGTTCGCGGCATAAAGAAAGTTGCTACTCCCAACGCTTCCGATGGCGAGCCCCTTGTACACGGCGCCGGTCGCTGTTCCGTGACGGGAATTGTCGACCTCAAGGATCGCGTTGTGCAGGTCGACGTTTGGGTTCCAGCCGGAGATCGTGCCGTCTTCGGTCGCGAAGAGGAAGCGGGCGGGCTGCCCTTTGGCCACCTGGAAATCGCTGGTGCCGTTAAACACGGTCCCGGTTGGCGTCGAAGTCGCGCCTGGCGTCGAGTGGGGCGGTGGGATGGTCACCACAAGCGGGACCGGGGTTCCGTTCGCATAGAGGGTGGTCACTCCGGTCCCGTTATCGGAAACCCAGAATGGGGTCGCTGGGCCGGCCGAGATTCCCCACGGGTTGACTAGATGCGGATCGATGTGTTGGGCAGTGGGCATATCAGTTCCGACCCTGTTGGCGACGAGGTTGGTTTGCTGATACGGCCCCTGAGCTACCGCTGAAGCGGTTGAAGACTGAACCGCAGCAACGACAGTAGCCGGAATGGCGATCAGCGAGAGTCGCCGTAGGCGCGAAGGGACACTCATGCACGACCTCCCCTTATTCCAAAGGTGTGGACTGCCGCTTACCCCGGTGACTACCGCGGGAGGTTACACCCTGATAAGCCCTGTTAAGAAACGGGAAGAGCGCTCGGCAGCGGCGACGGGTCCCGGGTGACACCGGCGACCGGAACGGGATCGCCGTCGATCACCACCAGATCCGCGATCGCGCCGGGGCTGACCCGGCCGGCGTCGGAGAGCCCAAGAGCAGTAGCGCCCCCGCTGGTCGCGGCCACGATTCCCTGCATCGGGGTCAACCCGCCCTCGACCATCCGGACCAGCTCGAGCGCGTTGCCGCCGTGGGGCGAGCTGTCGAAGCCCATGGCCAGGGTGACGCCGGCGTCGCGCGCGGCCACCAGGGTCTGATATGCCTCCTCCCGCTGGCGCTTTGCCTGGTCCACCAGCACCTGCGGATACTTGCCCGCGTGCGTCTGGGCAACGTCGTGAAAGGTGCTGAGGGTGGGCACCAGAACGGTGCCTCGCTCGGCCATTATCTGGAGCAGCGACCGGTCACGATGCAGAGCCAGGCCGTGCTCGATGGTGTCGACGCCGGCTTTCAAGGCCAGCCGGATGCCGGCCAGACCCTCGGCGTGGGCAGCGACGCGCTTTCCCATCCGGTGCGCCTCGTCGACGACGGCGCCGGCCTCGTCCGGGGTCATCTGGGCAG
>VBDY01000168.1 GCA_005882775.1 Chloroflexota bacterium
CCGCGGCTGTCCTCTCCCCGGGACCCAGGACACCGAGCGAGGCGGGCATCTGCAACGACATGCTGCTCGAGCTCGGTCCCACCCTTCCCGTGCTGGGCGTCTGCCTCGGTCACCAGTGCCTGGGTTACGCCTATGGAGCGCAGGTGGGTCGAGCCGCGCAGGTCATGCACGGCAAGGTTTCAAGGGTGCTGCATGATGGGCGGTCCGTCTTTCGCGGAATTCCAAGCCCGTTCAAAGCCACCCGATATCACTCACTGGTGGTCGAGCCCAAGGCTCTGCCGGCGGACCTCGAGGTGACTGCCTGGACCGACGACGGCGTGGTGATGGGCCTGCGCCACAGGCGCCACCCGCTGGCCGGCGTCCAGTTCCACCCGGAGGCGATCCTCACCGAGCACGGTCATCAATTGCTCGCCAACTTCCTGGAGGACGCGCGCGGCTGGCGGCAAGCGCAGGCGAAAGCGGGCTAAGCTAGAGCTGGAAGGCGGTGTGGAGCGCCTGCACCGCGTCCTTCACCCTATCGGCGGTGATGATGCAGGTGATCCGAATCTCGGACGTCGAGATCATCTCGATGTTGATTCCATTTGACGCCAGAGTCTGGAATATCCTGGCGGCCACCCCCGGCTGGCCCCGGATTCCGCTGCCCACCACGGAAACTTTGGCCAGCCCGTTCTGGGCCAGCACGGTGCGGGCCCCGATCGAGTGGGCGACGCTCTCCAGGATCTCGCGGGCTCGCTTTCCATCGGCCGAGGACACGGTGAAGGACATGTCCGTGATCCCCTCGTGGCTGGCTGTCTGGACGATTACGTCGGCGGCGATGTCGGCCTCCGCCAGGGGTTCGAAGATCGCTGCCGCGATTCCGGGACGGTCCGGGACTCCGACCACCGACAATCGCGCCACATGCTCCTCGTGCGCGATCCCGCGCACCCGATTTCGATCCTCCATGATCCCCTCCTCCGAGCAGATAACGGTTCCGGGACCGCGGTGAAAGCTCGACCGGACGTGCAGCTCTAAACCGTACGCCTCGGCGATCTCGATCGACCGGGGATGCATCACGCGGGCCCCGGCGCTCGCCAGTTCGAGCATCTCCGAGTAGGCGATCCGCGGCAGCATCCGTGCGCTTGCGACCAGCCGCGGGTCGGCTGTGTATATGCCCCGGACATCGGTGAAAATCTCGCAAGCCTGGGCTTTGAGCCCCACCGCCAGTGCCACCGCGCTCGTGTCCGACCCGCCCCGGCCCAGGGTGGTGACCTCCATCTCCTCGCCAATCCCCTGGAAGCCGGCCACCACCACCACCCGGCCGCTCTCCAGCTCCCGCTCGATCCGCTCCGGCGTGACACCCACGATCCGCGCTCGCGCGTGGCGGCGGTCGGTGCGGATTCCCGCCTGGAATCCGAGCAGTGACACGGCCGACACGCCCAGGTCGTGAAGCGCCATTGCCATCAGGGGAGCCGATACGCCTTCGCCGGTGGATAGGAGCAGGTCGAGCTCGCGCGCCGCCGGTTCCTTGCTCACCCTCGAGGCAAGGCTCAGCAGTCGGTCGGTCGCGTCTCCCATGGCGCTGACCACCACCACCACGCTGAATCCCTGATCCTGGCTGGCGGCGATCCGCTGAGCTGCCCGCTTGACTCGAGACGGCGTGCCCAGCGAGCTGCCTCCGAATTTCTGTACCAGGACAGGTCGTGTCACAGCCTCAGGGAGCGCGCTCAATCATCCCTTCGCGGGCCAGCCATTCGGCGAGCAGGACGGCGCCTTTGCCTGCGCCCAGTTTCGTGTTGTGCGAGACCACCACATACTTGACTCCGTTGAGGACCGGCTCGTCGCGAAGCCGGCCTACGGTTACGGTCATCCCCTGACCCGCGTCACGGTCACGTCGTGGTTGGGGTCGGAAGGGATCCGTCGAAACGCTCAGCAAGCGCTCCGGTGCGGATGGCAAGCCCCGCACGCCGTCGAGCGAAAAGTTTTCCATGGCGGCCTGCGCGCTCCGAGCGTCGCAGGCGCGCTCGGTTCCCACGAAGACCGCCTCCGTATGTCCGTCATGAACATTCACGCGCGTGCAGGTGCAGGACACCGGGAAGGGTGCTGGCTCACCCCAGGCACCGAGGATCTTACGCGTCTCGCGCTCGACCTTCTCCTCCTCGCCGGGGATGTGGGGGACGACATTGTCGATCACGTCGAGGGCGAGCACACCGCCGCTTCGGCCGGCGCCCGAGACGGCCTGCATCGAGGTCATCATCACGGTACGCACCCCGAAGGCATCCTGTAGCGGCTTGAGCGAGATCACCAGCCCGGTGGTCGTGCAATTTGGGATTGGTGCGATGAAGCCTCGCCAGCCACGCCGGCGACGTTGGTCGTAGAGGGCCTCGGCGTGGGCGTCGTTGACACCCGGCACCAGGATCGGGACATCCGGCTCGTATCGGTAGGCCGACGCCGTGCTGACGACCGGGAGACGTTCGGCAAAGCGTGGCTCCCACGACTGCGCCACATCCCGGGACACTGCGCTGAACACCAGGTCTAGGGGTTGCTCGAGCAGCTCGCCGGCCGTCAGGCAGGGCAGCTCACGTGCGGCGCCGTCGGCCTCTCCATCGGCAAACCAGCGGCTGTTCCCCGACGGTTCCCGCAACGCGTCGGCCAGCGACCTGCCGGCTGATCGTTCGGATGCGGCAACCGCGGTCACTGTGAACCACGGGTGATGGGCCAGGGCCACCAGCACCTGCTGCCCCGCCAGCCCGGTCGCTCCCAGCACGCCGGCCCTGATGGTCATGATCTAGACCAGCACCGCCCGTTCGAACTCCGAGGCGCGGGCGCGGTCGAGGTGCAGGCGCCTGCCCTCGCCCGGCGAGAACAGCTCGGTGGTCTTCAGGCCGTTGCCAGTGATGCACACGACCACCGTTTCCTCCCGCTTGATCCGGCCGCCGGCGACGAGCTGCCGAAGGCCCTCGACCACGACTCCGCCTGCCGGCTCGCTGAGGATGCCCTCCGTCTCGGCGAGCAGCGACATCCCCGCCTGGACAGCCTCCTCCCGGCAGGCGGTTCCCCAGCCGCCGGAGGAGCGCACCGCCCGCACGGCATAGCGCCCGTCGGCAGGATTTCCGATCGCCAGAGACTTCGCGATACTCCGCGGCCGCACCGGCGTAACTGAGTCGGCGCCAGTCTGAATGGCTCTGCTCACCGGCGCACACCCCTCCGCCTGAGCGGCGTGGATCCGGGTGGAGACCTGGTCAACGAGTCCGGTTTCGATCAGCTCCTGGAAGGCCTTGGCCGTCTTCGCCAGGAGTGAACCAGCCGCCACCGGGACCACGATGTGGTCCGGCGGCCGCCACCCGAGCTGCTCGACCACTTCAAAGGCGAGCGTCTTGCTTCCCTCCGAATAGAAGGGCCGCAGGTTGACGTTGACGAATGCCCATCGATGCTGGTCGGCCAGCTCGGCGCAGAGCCGGTTGACATCGTCGTAGCTACCGTCCACCTCGACGATGGTGGCGCCATATGCGCTGGCCGCCTCCACCTTTACCGGCTCCAGGCCGGCAGGGATGAAGACCAGCGCCCGCATGCCGGCTCGGGCGGCGTAGGCGGCGACCGATCCGGCCAGGTTGCCGGTCGAGGAACAAGAGAGTGTTTCGAAGTCGTAGGCGAGGGCGAAGTTGGTCGCGACCGCCACGTTGCGGTCCTTGAACGACCCGGTGGGGTTCAGGGTGTCGTTCTTGACGTAGAGGTGGTCGAGCCCAAGCCGCGCGCCCAGGTTGCGCGCTAAAACCAGGGGCGTGAACCCGGTGCCCAGGTCTACAGGCGCCTGGACGGTGACCGGCAGCAGCTCGCTGTATCGCCAGATGGTGGGGGGTCCATTGGAAATCGAATCCCGGCTGATGCGCCGCCGGATGGCTTCCAGGTCGTATGCCACCTCCAGCGGACCGAAGCACTCCTCGCAGACAAAGGCCGGCTCGAACTCCCTGAGCCTCCCGCATTCCCTGCATCGCAACTGCTTGGTCACTGTTTCCTCAACTCCATCTCTTCGTCCGTCACGGATCCGCCGGTAAACAAAAAAGCCCCCGCGGTGGCAGGGGCCGTAACGTCCGTGATTGACATCATCTTTCAGACGGTTGCGTCTGACGGACTTTCCACCTTACCGGATGCCCGGTAGGTTGGCAGGCTTCACAGGGCCGGCCCCTCTGCCACTCTTGATAATCGTCGGTATTAAATTGTTTTGAAAGACTACCAGCCCCTGCCGGAGCGCGTCAACGCGACTCGGTAATTCGGTAAACCGGACTGCACCAGTGCCGGTAGCGGGGATCGTTGCCGCGGACAGCCCTGAAGTAGGCTTCCTGGAGGCTGAGAGCGACCGCTCCCGGGCTGCCTGAGCCGATCGGACGCCCATCCACCTCGACGATCGGCGCAACCTGGACACCCGTGCCGCACAGGAAGGCCTCGTCCGCCTGGTAGACCTCGGTCCGGTCGACGCTGCGTTCGACCAGCTCCAGGTCGAGGTCGAGGGCCAGGCGCATCACGGCGCCGCGGGTGATCCCGACCAGGATGTCATCGGTCACCGGCGGTGTGGTCAGGGTCCGGCCCTGCAGCATGAAGAAGTTGGCAGCGCTGCCCTCGGCAATGTGTCCGTCCTCGGTCAGCATCAGGCAGTCGTCGTAGCCGGCGGCGTGGGCGTCCTCGGCTGCCAGCGCGGTGTTGACGTATGCGCCGGTGATCTTGGCCCGCGCCGGGATGCTGTTGTCGCTGATCCGCCGCCAGGAGGAGATGGTCACCCGGAGCCCGTCCGTCCGAGCGTAATCGCCCATCGGGACGGCGAAGATGGCGATAGCGTCCTCGGGTGAGTGCAGGTCCACCTTGATAATGGCCGATGACTTGTACGCGAGCGGTCGTACATAGACGTCGCTGCGGTACCCGTCCCGCCGGACTATCTCCCGGGTCACCTCGCAAAGGCTCTCTACGGTTTGCGTTAACCGCATCTTGAGAAGGCGGCTGGACTTGAGGAATCGCTGATAGTGCTCTGGCAGCTTGAGCAGGTAGAGCTGCTCCTGCTCGGAGTTCCAGTAGCCGCGAATCCCTTCGAAGCATGCGGTACCGTAGTTGAGCGCGTGGGTTCCGATGCTGACCTGCGCCTGTGAGAACGGGACGATGTTTCCTTCGAACAGGGCATATCCTGAGTCGACCACTCGGGTCGGTGGCGGCGCCGGGTTCCGAGCCGGCAGCTGTTCGACGGCCATCAGGCAATCACCCGAACTCCGTCCACGATCTCGGCGAGGTCGCGGTCGAGGATCTCCTTCTTCTGGTCGGCCAGCCGCAGGAACTGATCCCACGCTCGAGCGAAGGCCTCCTCCGGCAGGTGATACCCCAGCTCCGCCAGCCGGAACTGGAAGGCGTGCCGTCCCGAACGGGGCGAAAGGACGATCCGGCTCTCGCCCATGCCGACATCCTCCGGCCGCATGATCTCGTAGGTCAGGCGGTCCTTGAGCACACCGTCCTGGTGGATCCCGGAGGCATGGGCAAAGGCATTGCCGCCGACCACGGCCTTGTTCAATTGCACGAAGAGGCCGGTTTGCCGGGCAACCAGCGCACTGGTCTCGGCCAGCCGTGTGGAGTCGACACCGGTCCATAGGCCGAGCGATTTCTGGCGAGTGCGGAGGATCATGACCACCTCCTCCAGCGACGCGTTGCCGGCCCTTTCGCCGATGCCATTGACCGTGCATTCGACCCGGCGAGCCCCGTTGAGGACCGCGGCGATGCTGTTTGCTGTTGCCAGTCCCAGGTCGTTGTGGCAGTGGACGCTGATCAGGGCCTTGTCCGAGTTGGCGACCTGCTCCCGGATCGATGCGATCAGCGCCCCGAACTCGCTGGGCAGGGTGTAGCCCGTCGTGTCCGGTATGTTGACCACGGTGGCGCCGGCCCCGATAACTCCCTCGAGCGTTTCGTACAGATAGTCGGGATCGGCGCGGCCGGCATCCTCGGGCGAGTACTCGACCTGGTCGCAAAGGGAGCGGGCATACTCCACCGCCTCGATCCCGCGGCGCAGCACGTCGTGGCGGTTCGAGCGCAGCTTGCGCTCGATGTGGATGTCAGAGACCGAGAGCACGATATGGATCTGCGCCCGGGGCGCATCCTCTACGGCGGCCCAGACGCTGTCGATGTCGGCGCGCACCGCCCGAGCCAGCGCCGTGATCGTGGGGCCGGGTACCTCTCTGGCGATCCGCTGGACCGCCAGGAAATCCCCTGGTGAGGAGAGTGGAAACCCGGCTTCTATGACGTCCACTCCCAGCCGCGCCAGCTGACGCGCGATCTCAAGCTTCTGGTCTGAGTTCAGGGAAGCCCCTGGCGACTGCTCACCATCCCGAAGGGTGGTGTCGAAGACGTAGACCCGTTCGCCCATCAGTGCTTCGGCTTCCCGGGTTGGAGCCACGGCATCATCGCACGCAGCTCGGATCCGACTTTCTCGATCTGCTCGTCTTTGGCCTGCTTTCGGGAGGCGTTGAAGGCGGGACGGCCCGCCTGGTTCTCCAGGATCCAGGTTCGCGCGAACCGCCCGTCCTGGATCTCGTGCAGCACCCTGCGCATCTCATCGCGCACCTGGGGGCCGATGATGCGGGGCCCGCTGACGTAGTCTCCGAACTCCGCCGTGTCGCTGATGCTGTAACGCATGTAGCTCATCCCACCCTGGTACATCAGGTCGACGATCAGCTTCATCTCGTGCAGGCACTCGAAGTAGGCCAGCTCGGGCTGGTAGCCCGCTTCGACCAGGGTGTCGAAGCCGGCCTTCACCAGTGAGGTGAGCCCGCCGCAGAGCACGGCCTGCTCCCCGAAGAGGTCGGTCTCGGTCTCTTCCTTGAAGCTGGTCTCGAGCACCCCGGCCATCGTCGATCCGATACCGCGGGCATAGGCGAGGGTACGCTGCCGGGCGCGGCCAGTGGTGTCCTGGTGCACGGCAAATAGGGCGGGCACCCCGATGTGTTCCTGGAAGAGCCGGCGGACGATATGACCCGGACCCTTGGGCGCGACCATCGCCACGTCGACGTCCCCCGGAGGCACGATCTGGCTGAAATGGATGTTGAAGCCATGGGCGAACATCAGGGCGCTCCCGGCTTTCAGGTGCGGCTTGACGGACTCCTCGTAGAGCAGCTTCTGCGTCTGGTCGGGCACCAGCATCATCACCAGGTCACTGATCTCGACCGCCTTCTCCACGGTCTCGACCCGGAGATCTTCCTCCTCGGCTTGTGCCCATGACTTGCTGCCCTGGTAGAGGCCGACCACCACGTCGACCCCGCTGTCCTGGAGGTTGAGCGCATGGGCGTGGCCCTGGCTCCCGTAGCCGATGACGGCCACCCGGGCTCCGGCCAGCGCCGTCATGTCGGCATCCTGATCGTGATAGACCTTCGCCATCAGCCCACCTCCACGGCGCCGAGCCGCCGGTCCAGGCTCATGGTGATGGTCTGGCTGCGCCGGGTCACAGGTATGTCTTGGTGGTCAGGTTATTCAGCCGCGGATTGAGCCCGATCACCTGGTCGGCGTCAACCGGGACGTCTACCAGGATCGAACGGCCGGTCTGCTCGTAACAGGCGTCCATGATCTCGCCCAGGTTGCGCAGGTCGGGTTCCAACCGGAAACCATCCCACCCGTGTGCCCTGGCGGCGGCCACGAAGTCGATGCTCGGAAGAGAGCCGTGGTAGCGGCGTCGCTCCACGTCGGGGATCACTACCTCGAGCCCCTTGTCGACGATGGCGTAGACGCCGTTGTTGATGATGAACAAGCGCAAATCGAGGTTGGCCGCGTCGGCCAGCGCGCCGCCGAACAGACGCCAGCAACCGTCTCCCGAAAACACGAAGGTATTGAGGCTCGGGTCGGCGAGCTTGGCGCCCACCCCGAGTCCGAACCCGCCGCCCATGGCCGACCCATCGTGGGTGGTATGGAATGGAATGAAGGGATGGGGTCGCTGGGTCACGTACTGGCGGTCCTTGTAGGCGATGCAGACATCGTCGAAGCCGATGCTGTTTGGCCGCCAGGACTCGTGGAGCGCCTCGTAGAACGCCATGAAATCGACGCACCCGTCGCGAACGTCACGAGAGATCAGTCGTGAGTTCAGGCTCTGAGGCAGATCGACCGCGGGGCGCCGGCCGGCGCCGTCCCGGCGGAGCCGGGGGATGATCTCGGCCAGGATGGCGTCGAGGTCGCCCCGGACCAGCCGGTATGCTCCCGTCACCCGATGCCGAAAATCCCCGTTCAGGTGCCCGTAGGGCTCGACCCAGCTGCTGAAATGCCAGACGTTTCCCGCCGGGATCGGGCCCAGGTTGAGGGAGTACTCACCGGCGTCGAACCCGAGGGTGATGACCACGTCGTCGGGGCCCAGGCTGCGCCAGAGCTTCATGGCCACGTCATTCCCGCCGAACGAGATGTAGCCGAAGCCGTATGCATTTTCCGGCGCCACCGCATTGGCGCCGTTCACCGACCAGACCGTGGGCGCCTGCAGCAGCTCGGATAGCTGCGTCGTGAGGGCGGGCATGCCGGGTTGCCGGGCCGCTTCGCCGCCCACGTAGATGACCACGCGACGCCCGTCGGCGATCACCGGAAATTCACGGAGGAACTGCTCCACGTCAGCCGGCCGGAAGCCGGGCGGTTGCTGCCGCCAGGGCACGCGCATCTCGGCCGGTCGGGAGAGGATGTCGGGGTAAAAGGCGATCGCGACCGGCCGTGATTGCTGGAGCACCCGCTGGGCTCGCTCCAGCCGCTCCTCCATGGTGTCGATGTCGTCGATCACGACGCAACCGTCTCCCAGCTCCGCCTGCAGCTGCGGCACGATGTTCATGCCGTGGATGGAGACGTCCTGCAGGGGAGCGAGGCCGACGGACATGGTGGAGTTCAGGGCGATCAGGTAGACGGCCGGAATGCTGTGGAGCTTGGCGTCGGTCAGGCCGCTCGAGCCGAGCTTGGTCGCCGCCCCCGTGGTGGTGACGCAGCCGGCGATTCGTCCCGACGCCAGGTAGTAGCCGAGCGGGGCAAAGCCCGCGACGTACTCACCCATGGTCAGCATCCGCGGCCGGCCGTCGGTCGCCTCCTCGAGATCGGTGAGTGGTTCGAGGTGCTTGGTCACGTGGATCAGCCCACCACCATTTACACCCGCGTAGGTCGTGATTCCCCAGCGCCGCAGGGTTTCGATCAGCCAGTAATTGCCGCTGCTTCGTTCGAGGGGCGGAGCCGCCGGGGCCAGGACCTGCGGAAGGCTATCAATCATGACTTAACCGGCCTCAGCCGTTGTACATCCGGTTGATGTCCTCTGCGACGTCATGGCCAAACTGGAACCTGCCGGCCGGCTCCTGTCCGCGGCCGACCGCGGCGGAGAGCGCCTGCTCGCAGATGCCCGACACGTCGATCCGGTGCCGGCGCTCCTGAATCTCGCGGTGCAACCCATCTGGGATCTCGATCGTGTAGCTGGCCATCTCATGTCCTCCTCGTCGATGAATCGGTAAAAAAACAAAAGCCCTCGTCCGCAAGGACGAGAGACTTCCTCCCGCGGTACCACCCTGCTTACGGCCCCGGCCGTCACTCTTGTCGGATCACGGCTCGAGGGCTGAGTCGTGGACCCTTGTGGCTACCGGCTTCCCACCGCCCCGGCTCGCTTCCAGCCTCTGTGGCCCCTACTGGTCCCCGTCCACGCCGTGAGTGGGAGCCAGCCTATCAGCCCCAACCGGGCTCGTCCATTGTGCAAACCCACTGAAAAGGCTTGGTCGTTTGGACGCATCATCCAAAAGCCGGAGCGCATCTTCGGACGGGCTGTCCGTGTACGGCCCGATTTGCGTTCCGGCATACTAATCACTCCCATGGCGCTCACGGTGCGCGAGGCGATGGGGCTGGGTGGACTGCGGCGAGGGGAAGTCCTGGCTGGATCGAGCGGGCTGGACCGGACAATCACCTGGGTCAAGGTCCTCGAGTCCCCTGACACGATCAGCTGGCTCGCGGAGGGCGAGCTGCTGCTTACGGTCGCCTTCGCCATCAAGGACGACCGGGAGGCTCAGCGCGACCTGATGCGCAACCTGGCTGCTGTCGGCTCCTCCGGCCTGGTCATCAAACCCGAGCGGTACCTGCCCGAGATCCCGGCCGAGATGATCGGCCAGGCTGACGAGTACGGGATCCCACTGATCCGGATCCCTCAGGAAGTGTCCTACCTGGAGATCATGGCCCCGATTCTGGAGCGGATCATCAACGCCCAGAACATCCAGCTCCGGCGCTCGATCGAGATCCACCGCCAGTTCACTCATCTCGCCCTCGACGGCCAGGGGTTGGACGCCATCGTGCGCACGCTGGGCGAGCTGGTGGAGAGCTCGGTCTCACTGGAGGACGCTAGTTTTCATCTCCTCGCCAGCCACAATGTGCCAGGGGTGACCGACCCGCACCGGCAGCAGACGCTCAAGGAGCAGGGCACGCCACTAAACGTGCAGCGGGCCTCCGCCATCAAGACCATGCTGGAAGAGGTGGTCCAGGGTCGGAGCCCCCGGATGGTACCGGCCTTCCCCGAACATGGCCTGACCGCGCCCAGGATCATCACACCGGTACTGGCCGGCCCCGAGTGCCTTGGCTACCTGTCGATCATCGACCACCCCCAGCATCATGAGGACCTGGCGCTGATGGCGATCGAGCACGCCGCCACGGTGCTTGCGCTCGAGATGATCAAGCAGAGGGAGGTGGCGGAGGCCGAGGACCGGGTGCGCGGGGAGCTGGTCGACGACCTCCTCAACGGGACCTATGGCGACGAGGCCAACGTGCAGCGGCGGGCGCGTCACCTGCATTACGACCTCTCGGTGCCCCACCTGGTGCTGGTGGTAGACGTCGACCATTTCGGGAGGTTCATCCGGGAGCATCAGTACGACGAGGGGAGGGTCATCATCCTCAAACAGAAACTCCTCCAGCTGGTGGTCGGGGTGACCCGCCGCCAGTATCCCCGGCACCTGGTCGCGGCCCACAGCGACAGCGTGATTGTGCTGGTGCCCCAGGAAGGGGCTGTAGCACGGAACGTCTCAAACGCGGGTATGGCACGCCCGACGTCTCAAACGCAGGTGTCGCACGTTCCGCGCGACCTGCGTGGGGCGACGCCCCCGCCACCCGCGTGGGGCGACGCCCCCGGCGATGCGCTGGCGCAGCAGATCAGGGAGACGGTGGCAGGTTCCGAGCTCGGACTGACCGTCTCGGTGGCGGTCGGGAGGCTCTGCCAGAAGCCGGAAGACTTCCGGCCGGCGTTTCTAGAGGCGCAGCGTGCCCTCGACCTGATGGTCCGCTTCGGTAAGCGGGAGCAGGTGATCAACTACGACCGGCTCGGTGTCTACCGCCTGCTCGCCCAGGTCGAAGACCGGGCGGGCCTGGAGGCGTTCGCCGGTCGGGTGCTGGGGCCGCTGAGCGCGTACGACAAAGCCCGAGGGACGCCCTTGCTCAAGACTCTGGAGGTCTACCTCCAGAGGCACGGTAACCTGCGCCAGTCGGCGAGAGACCTGCACATTCACCTCAATACCCTGCATTACCGGCTGCGCCGAATCGGCGAGGTGACCGGGATGGACCTCAAAGACGCCGACGCGCGGCTGGACCTGCTTCTGGCGCTCCGGGTGCGGGCACTGGCCGAGACCACGTAGGGCCGTCGACCAACATGACCCTCACGCTCGCGCAGAAGCTCTGGGACCGGCACCTGGTCAGGAGGGTACCGGCCGAACCCGACCTCCTCTACGTGGACCTTCACCTCGTACACGAGGTCACATCGCCTCAAGCGTTCGAGAGTCTGCGTCTCAACGGTCGCCGGGTCCGCCGGCCCGACCTGACACTGGCCACCATGGACCACAACGTGCCCACCGCGGGCGGCCGGGAGCGGGCGGATGCCATCTCGCAGCGGCAGATGCAAGCCCTGGAGGAAAACTGCGCCCGCGAGGGGATCGTGCTCTACGGCATCGGTAGCCCGCGACAGGGGATCGTCCACGTGATCGGTCCGGAGCTCGGCCTCACCCAGCCTGGCATGCTGATCGCTTGTGGAGACTCTCACACCTCCACCCACGGCGCCTTCGGGGCGCTCGCATTCGGGATCGGGACCTCCGAGGTCGAGCACGTGCTCGCCACCCAGTGCATGCGCCTGTTCAGGCCGAAGGACATGGCCGTCACGGTCGACGGCTCGCTCCCGATTGGAGTCACCGCAAAGGATCTGGCTCTGAGTGTGATCGGGCGGCTGGGGGTGGCGGGCGGCCAGGGTTACATCGTCGAGTACCGCGGCTCGACGGTCCGGTCCCTGTCGATGGAGGCCCGGATGACGGTCTGCAATATGACGATCGAAGCTGGCGCCCGCGCGGGGATGGTCGCGCCCGACGAGGTGACCGCCTCCTACCTGGGCGGGCGGCCGTACGCACCGTCGAATTGGGCCCAGGCTCGGAGCGACTGGGACGAGCTCGTGACCGACCCCGACGCGAGCTTCGACAGGGAGCTCCTGATCGACGCGGAGGAGCTGGAACCCTACGTGACCTGGGGCACCAACCCGGGTCAGTCCGTGCCGGTCACGAGCCGGGTGCCGGCGCCGCGGGGCGAGGCGGACGAGCGGGCGCTCGCGTACATGGCGCTCGAGCCTGGCCAGGCCATTCAGGAGATCTCGGTGGACCGGGTCTTCATCGGTTCCTGCACGAACGCGCGGCTGGATGACCTGCGCCTGGCCGCCTCCGTGATCAGAGGCCGCAGGGTACATCCGAAAGTGCGCGCCATGGTCGTTCCCGGTTCGGCGGCGGTCAAACGGGCCGCCGAGGGGGAGGGCCTCGACGTAGTATTCCGCGGCGCCGGATTCGAGTGGCGGGATGCCGGCTGCTCGATGTGCCTGGGGATGAATCCCGACATTCTTGCTCCCGGCCAGCGCTGCGCATCGACCAGCAACCGCAACTTCGAAGGCCGGCAGGGAAGCGGGGGTCGCACCCATCTACTGAGTCCGCCGATGGCAGCGGCGGCGGCTATCGCCGGACACCTGGTCGATGTCCGGGAGATGGCATCGTGACGCCGTTCAGCAGGGTCACCGGCGTGGTGGCACCGCTCGACCGATCCAATGTTGACACCGACCAGATCATCCCCAAGCAGTTTCTGAAGCGGATAGAACGCTCGGGTTTCGGCCCATATCTCTTCTACGACTGGCGGCGTACCAAGGATTTCGTGCTCGACCGGCCCGAGTATCGAGGGGCAGGGATACTGGTAACCGGAGCCAATTTCGGCTGTGGCTCATCGCGGGAGCATGCCACCTGGGCTCTGCTCGACGCCGGTTTCCGGGTGGTGATCGCCCCCTCCTTTGCCGACATCTTCTTGAGCAACTGCCTGCGCGTCGGGCTGCTGCCGGTGGCCCTGGCGGAGGCTGACGTGCGCCGCCTGATCGAGCTGGCCGGCTCGCGCCCGGGTGCGCAACTGACGGTTGACCTTGGCACCCAGAGCATTCACGCTCCCGGCATCGACCTCAGCTTCGCGATCGACCCTTTCTGGCGCGACTGCCTGCTCAATGGCTGGGACGAGATTACGCTCACCCTCAAACAGGAAGCCGAGATCGCCGCCTTCGAAGCGCGGCGGCCGGACTGGTTGCCAGCGCTCACATCGCCCGGTTAAGGGTTAGAGGCGCCCGCGGCCAGAAGCAAGATGGCCACGACTACGCCCAGCACCAGGACCCACCAGCGGGTAACGGCCACCCCGTACGAAACGGGCCGCGACCCCAAGCGCCGGATGAGCCAGTAGATGAATCCCACCACCAGAACGACAAGGATGGCGCCAACGATCCGGCCGACCAATCTTCCCGTGGTGTAGGCGTCCGCGAGGGCAACCAGGAACACGCTCTGTAGCAAATCCTATAAGGGCTCGGTCTCCCGGCCGAAGCCCCGAATTTGGGATCTGGCTTCCGCGGCCGGTATTGCATTCGTACGTAACACACGAATTTGGCGCCGTTGTTTTCGGCGCAATGATCCGTAGTCGGGCCGTCCGGCGGGCCCTAGGGTAGAGGAGATTTTCCGAAAGGACGCATGTCACTGCGTCCTGTTTGCGTTTGCCCCGAAAGCAGGCGCGAGGTGGGATTTGGACGGCGAACACGCGGGCCTGTACGATCCTCGATTCGAGCATGATGCCTGCGGCATCGGGTTTGTGGCCGACGCCTACGGCCGTCCAGGCCGCGAGATCGTCCAGGCTGCGCTCGACGGTCTCGACCGTGTCCGGCATCGGGGTGCGGTGGCAGCCGACCACCGATCCGGTGACGGCGCCGGCCTCCTGCTGCCCATCCCGCGTGGATTGTTCGCCGCAAGTCTGAAGCGTCCGGAGCTGATCGGAGCGCCCGCCCTCGGCGTGGCCATGCTCTTCATGTCGAACCTTCCAGGGGCGGCTGGGGACAACCAGCGGGCGACAGTCCGCCGGCTGGTCGAGGATGCCTGCAGTCACGAGGCGCTGGAGGTGTTCACATGGCGCCAGGTACCGGTCGAGCTCGATGCCTTGGGCGAGAGCGCTCGGTCATCGGCGCCCTGGATCGAGCAGGCGATCCTGCGATCGGCCGCGCCGGCGTCTCCGGAGGAGGACGAGCGGCGTGCGTTTCGGGCGCGAAAGCGCGCCGAGGCATCGGCGCGGGTCGCCGGAGTGGCGCTCTATGTCGCCTCGATGTCCTTTCGGACCGTGACCTACAAGGCCATGTGTGCGGCGGACCAGCTGGCCTCGTTCTATTCCGACCTCCGTGACCCGAGCCTGACCGCCTCCTTCTGCGTTTTCCATCAGCGCTACAGCACCAACACCGCGCCCAGCTGGGAGCGAGCTCAGCCGTTCAGATTGCTCTGCCACAACGGCGAGATCAACACCATCCAGGGAAACCTCAACTGGATGCGCGCCCGGGAGGGCAGGCTCGGTTCAGAAGGGCTCGCGCCGGAGGAGTTGCTCCGGCCGGTGATCGACGTCAGTGGGTCCGACTCCGCCATGCTCGACAACGCGCTCGAGCTACTGGTTAGAGGCGGGCGGGACCTGCGTCACGCGATGGCGATGCTGGTGCCCGAGGCCTGGGAGGGGTTCGACGTAGATCCCGGACTGCGTGATTTCTACCGGTACCACGCAGGCCTGATGGAGCCGTGGGACGGCCCGGCCGGGCTGATCTTTACCGACGGTCGGCGCGTCGGCGCGGCCAGTGATCGAAACGGCCTGCGGCCTCTGCGATATGCAGTCTGCGAGGACGGGCTGATTGCCTGCGCCTCGGAGGCGGGGGCGGTTGACCTGCGCGGTCACGGGCTCGTGCGCCGAGGCAAGCTCGGTCCGGGTCAGATGCTGTGCGTCGACCCGGGGGCTGGCGGTTTTCAGGAGAACGCGACCATCAAGTCACGGCTGGCCTGCGCTCGGCCGTACGGGCGCTGGCTTGACGAGAATCTTCAGGTCGCGGACGTCGGCAGTCCCGCCGCCGAGGCGCCGGCCGATCTGGTCAACCGCCAGGTGGCGTTCGGCTATACCAAGGAGGAGTTCACGTTCGTCCTTCGGCCCATGGCCACCCAGGGCAAGGAGCCCGTCTTCTCGATGGGAGACGACACGCGTTTGGCGGTCCTGGCGGATCGACCGCGCCCCGTCTACAACTACCTTAAGCAGCGCTTCGCTCAGGTGACAAACCCCGCAATCGACCACCTGCGCGAGCGCCTGGTCATGTCGATAAGAACCTGCCTGGGATCGGTCGCGCCACTCCTTCACGAGGGGCCTGAGGCTGCCAGGCTGGTGGAGCTCGATAGCTTCGTCCTCTATCCATCTGGGCTGCAGGCGCTTCGCGAACCGCAGGCAGCCTTCGCCTCGATCGGGCTCGACGCCAGCTTCCCGGTCGCTGAGGGTCCAACAGGCCTGAGGTCCGCGATCGGTCGCCTTGCCGACCAGGCTGAAGCTGCGGCCCGCGACGGCGTCCCCCTGATCGTCATCTCAGACGCCGAGACTGGCCCCGACCGTGCTCCTGTTCCCGCCCTCCTCGCCGTGGGCGCGGCTCACCACCGCTTGATTCGCGCCGGCTTGCGCGGGCTCGTCTCCCTCGTGGTCGAGACCGACGAGGCGCGCGACGTCCATCACTTCACCTCACTACTCGGCTATGGGGCCGAAGCCATCTGTCCTCGGCTTGCCCTCCAGTCGATCGCGGCGATCGCGGGTTCCGGCCGGATGCGGGGGGAGGACGTGGGCGCCGTCTCCGCCCAAGCGCGATTCGTCCAGGCAATCGAAGACGGCACGTTCAAGGTGATGGCGAAGATGGGAATCTCCAGCCTGGACAGCTATCGCGGGGCGCAGATCTTCGAGGCCATCGGGCTGGCGGCCGAGGTGATCGAGCAGTGCTTTGCCGGTACACCCTCGCCGGTCGGGGGCTCCGGTTTCGACCAGCTTGGCCGCGACGTCCTGGCTCGCCACGCGGCCGGATTCTCCGCCGGCGCCACCCTGGAGAGCCCAGGGTTCTACAAGCACCACAAGACCGGGACCGAGTATCACGCGAACAATCCGGAGATGGTCGACGCACTCCAGGCCGCGGTCGGCATGCGCGATTTGCAGGCGGCTCATGCTCTGCAACGAGCCGCGCGCGCGGGGCCGAACGGGCAGGGCTATGCGCTATACGAGCGCTTCGCCCGGCTCGTCAACGAGCGGCCGGCCACCCAATTCCGGGACCTGCTCGAGATGACGCCGGCGGCGGCTGCGATTCCGCTGGATGCGGTCGAACCGGTGGCTGCCATCCTGCGACGGTTCTCGACGGGCGCCATGTCGCATGGGTCGATTGCCGCCGAGGCCCACGAGACACTCGCCATCGCGATGAACCGGATCGGTGGCAAGAGCAATACAGGCGAGGGCGGCGAGGATCCCGCCCGGTTCCTAACTCGGGGGACCGAGGTCGACCGGAACTCGCGGATCAAGCAGGTGGCGTCCGGTCGCTTTGGTGTGACTCCGGAATATTGCGCCTACGCGGACGAGCTGCAAATCAAAATTGCCCAGGGTTCCAAGCCGGGTGAGGGCGGACAGTTGCCCGGTCACAAGGCGACCGAGGAGATCGCCCGGCTACGCCACACCCAGCCCTGGATCGCGCTGATCTCGCCGCCGCCACACCACGACATCTATTCCATCGAAGACCTCGCGCAGCTGATCTTCGACCTCAAGCAGGTGAATCCGCTGGCCGCCGTGTCTGTAAAGCTGGTGTCCTCCGCCGGCATCGGGACGATTGCGGCCGGCGTCGCCAAGGGGCTGGCCGACACCATCCATATCGCCGGCGCTGACGGCGGCACCGGCGCCAGCCCGCTCTCCTCCATCAAGAACGCCGGCATGCCCTGGGAGGTCGGCCTGGCGGAAACCCAGCAGACCCTGCGGATGAACGGTCTTCGCGGCCGGGTCCGGATCCGGGTGGACGGGGGGATCAAATCAGGACGCGACATCGTCATGGCGGCTCTGCTCGGCGCGGACGAATACAGCTTTGGAACAGCCGCCCTGCTCGCCGAAGGCTGCATCATGGTTCGTACCTGTCATCTCGACTCGTGCCCGGCGGGTATAGCCACCCAGCGGCCCGAGCTGCGTGCGAAATTCGCGGGCACGCCCGAGATGGTGATCGCCTACCTGACCCACGTGGCGGAAGAGGTCCGTCGGATCCTGGCCGGCCTGGGCCTGCGCACGCTCGACGAAGCGATCGGGCGCGTCGGCCTCCTGCGTCAGCGTGACGACCACCGGTCTGACCTGATCGACCTGACAAGGCTGCTGCACGATGGCGGACAGGGGGAGAAACGATTCCAGCGAGCTTTACCTATGCAGCGTCCTGTATCGCGGCTTGGCGACCGGCTCTGTCTTGCCGCGCTGGGGCCGGTGCGCAATGGCGGTACCGTCCGGCTCAGCTATGACATACAAAATTCCGACCGAGCGGTCGGCGCTCGGCTGGGGGGGATGCTCGCCCGAGAGTTTGGGACGGAGTCGCCGCCCGGCCGGGTCGCTGTCGACTTTTCGGGTGCGGCCGGCCAGAGCTTCGGTGCCTTCCTCACGGATGGCATCGAGTTCACGCTAACCGGCGAGGCCAACGACTACGTCGGCAAGGGGATGGGGGGTGGCCGGATCGTTATCCGCCCGCCCGAAAACGATGCGGGTGATCCGCACCTTCTCGGCAACACAGTCCTCTATGGCGCAACCGGTGGCGAGCTCTTCTGCGCCGGGCGGGCCGGCGAGCGGTTTGCCGTACGCAACAGCGGCGCGGTAGCTGTCGTCGAGGGCGTCGGAGAGCATGCAGCCGAGTACATGACCGGCGGTACGCTCGTGATCCTGGGGCCAACCGGCCACAACCTGGCCGCTGGAATGACGGGCGGTGAGGTCTTTGTCCTTGACCCGGGCATTGGCCTGAGGGCGATGGTCAACCCTGAGCTCGTGGACGTGCACCGGCTCTCGGGAGAGCATCAGCTGCTCGCCGAGC
>VBDY01000169.1 GCA_005882775.1 Chloroflexota bacterium
GTTCGAGTCCTTGAGGCGCGCAATCAGGGTTTGCCGCTCCGCCCGCAGCCGCTGCTTCTCCAGGTTTCGATCGAGCATCTCGCGCAGCCGCTGGAGATCGATCGGCTTGGCGATGTAGTCGTCCGCGCCGCCACGCAGCGCGTCCGCGGCCACCTGCTCGGAGCCGTATGCGGTCATCATGATCACAACCGCCTCCGGGTAATCCCGAAGCATCCGGGGCAGCAGGGTGAGGCCGCTCTCCTCCGGCATCTGGACGTCGAGCAGGATCAGGGCAGGCCGGCGAGTGTCGAGCAGTCGCTCGGCCTGGATCAGGTTGGGAGCCGCCACCACATCAAAACCCTGTTTGAGGGCAGCCTTCGTCAGGAAGGCGCGGTTGTCGGGGTCATCGTCTATGGCCAGCAGGATGGGGCGCTCCTCGACCTCGGGTGTGTTGCCGAGCAGGGTGTGCAGGGCCTGGACCAGGTCTCCCTGTCCCAGGTCACGCCCGGACCCGGTCGACAGCGGGCCGAGATCGCTGAGGAACCGGTCGGCGCCCGCAGCCAGCGCTCGCTGGCCTTCGTCCGGGTCGACATGAACGCCTGCGATCAGCAGGACCGGGATGTTCGTGGTGGCGGGGTTGCTCTTGAGGATCTCGCACACCCGGAGGCCGTCGATACGCCGGAGGAGCATGTTGAGGACGATGGCGTCGGGCACCTCCTCCCGCGCCCGGTCAAGCGCCTCCAGGCCGTCCTGGGCCGAGAGCACTTCAAAGCCCTCGTCCTTTAGCCGGTCGACCAGGGCGGTGAGCCGTTCTGGATCTTCCTCGGCGACCAGGATCCGGCGGGCCGCGGCCGGCTCGTTCACCCGGAGGGCGGCCTGCTCGCTCACGACGCCACCCGCAGCAACGAACCCACCCGCGGAATCAGGAACCGGAAGGTGCTTCCTCGGCCGTGGAGGCTTTCCACCCAGATCCTCCCGCCCTGCATCTCGACCAGCCGCCTGGAGAGCACCAGGCCGATACCAGCACCCTCGTAACCCCGCGACGTCGACCCATCAACCTGTTGAAACTCCTGGAAGAGTCGCTGCTGGTCCTCGGGCCGGATCCCGATCCCGGTGTCACGCACCTCGACGATGGTCCCGTCCGGCGTCTCGAGGGCGCCGACGATCACGCTGCCGCGGGGCGGGGTGAACTTGACCGCGTTGTTGACCAGGTTGTGGATGATGTGGCGGAGACTCTGTGGGTCGAAGACGACCTCCAGACCGCGTGCCACCTCCGCTCTCATGGTCAGCTCTTTCTGGTTGGCGGCCGCGGCGTTCTCGGAAAGCGCGGCGTCGACCGCTTCCGCCAGCAGGCACGGCCGGGGGTGGAGCTCGAGCCGTCCGGCGCGAATGTGGGTCAGCTGGAGGATGTCGTTGATCAGCTTGAGCAGGTGGCGTCCAGACTTGTGGATGGTGTCCGCAAACTCGGCCCGCTCCGCCCCGGTCAGGTCGGGAGTGGAGTGCAGGATCTCGGAGAACCCGATGATGGCGTTCAGCGGCGTGCGCAGCTCGTGCGACATGTTTGTCAGGAACTCCGACTTCATCCGGTCGGCTTCCTGCAGGTCGAGGTTGGCCCGCTGCAGCATGGTGATGGTCTCCCGCTCCCGCTGGTAACGTCGGGCGTTGTCCAGGGCGACCGCCGCCTGGCTGGCCAGGATCTGCAGCACCTGCATCAGGGCGGGGTCGTACGGACGCACCTCCCGGAAGTAGATGGACAGGGTCCCGACAAAATCCTGCTGCAGGATCATCGGCAATCCGAGGGCGGTGTGGAGACCGTGGTCGCGCGCCATCGGGTCGTTGTCAAAACGGGAGTCGGCCGGCAGGTCGTCGCTGAAGACCGGACGCTGCTCGATCACCACCTGCGTGACGATGCCGGGAGCCGCCAGCTCGAACCCGCGTGGCCGCCCGGCGCCCAGGCCTTCGCTGACTTCGAGCACCTGGTTGCGGGGAGCCCCACCGGCGGTAAGGGTGATCAGGCAGGAGGCGGCCCCGGAGAGGCGCATGACGGCATGCGCCACCGCCTGCAGCAGCGAGGTGGGGCCGACCGTGGTAGCAGTCAGAGCCTGCGAGACCTGGCGAAGCATTTCCATGGAGGCATCCAGCCGGAGCGCCTGGTCGCGTGTCTGCTGGAAGAGCAGGGTGTTCTCCAGGGAGACCGCCACCTCAGCACCGAGTGAGGTCGCCAGCCGCACGTCGTAGTTGCTGCTGAAGGAGCCATGCTGCTTGTTGGCGAGCAGGAGCACACCAAGAGGCCGGCCGCCCGAGCCGATCGGCGCCAGCAGCAGGTCGCGGTAGCCGAAGGTCTGGGGCAGCAGCTGACCCGCCTCCAGGTCATGGGCGCAGTCCGGGATGATCACCGACTCCTGGGTGGCGAAGACGCGGCCGAGCAAGGTGGACTCGTCCGCGTTAAAGCGCAACTGGTTCAGGCGCATCTGATTGAAGAGCCGGCTCTCCCGCAGGCCCCAGGGCGGGGCCGGGGCGATCAACGCCTGTAGTCCGGGCTGGTAGAGGAAGAAGCCGCACATCTCAACATCGATGAGCGCGGCCAGCTTTTCGGTGAGGCTGCCCAGGTCCTCTCCAACCTTGCTCAGGTTGGAGATGGCGGTCGCCATCTCGAAGAAGTGGCTCAGCTCTTCGAGGTTTTGATCGGCCCGATGGTTCAGCTCCAGGTTCTGCTGGACGAGCCGAAAGTACTTGAAGCTCCAGAAGCCGGTGAGCACCATGACCGGCAGAAAGAGGACAGCCATGAAGTAGGTTGCGGGCGAGGGAGCCCAGGAGCGCGCGACCCAGACCAGGAAGAACTCGGTCACCCCGCCCAGTACCACCCAGAGCCGCCAGTTGAACCGCACCTTTCCGGCGGCCTGCGGATGCCGTCTATCCATACTGCGCAATGGGTTTGACGCGGCGGCGCCGCATTGCTTACCCAATCCGGCCGAACCGCTTGCCGGACCGCGCCTGCGTTTACATCGGTTTACGGATTCGTCGCTGGCGCGCGGAACCAGACGCCTGCACGCCCTTTGCTACCCTCTTAACGTGAAAGAGACCGCGTTCAACGTCGCGGCCATCAAGGAGACCGTGCTGCGGTCGATCAAGCTCAACCAGCAGGCCTACAACAGTCGCGACGCCGACGTCCTGCGCGAGGTTTACCTGGAGCCGATGCTGTCGCAGGTGGCGCACGACCTGTCCGGCGATTTCGAGTCTTTCCCCGCTGCCCGGCTCGACATCACCTGCGAGATCCTCGATGTTTCCTACACCGCCTACCTGCAGATCGGGAAGGTAGAGCTCTCAGCCTACGGCCTGGAAGCGAGCCCCCAGAACGTGAATGTCACCACCAAGGAAGAGTGGATCTACCGGTTGGTTCCGGACGCTGAGAAGGGCGTCGGTCTCGGACGCCGCACCACCCACCGATTCCTGGGCTACTACCACTACACCCTGGTCGACATGGACGGGCGCTGGTGGATCACCGACGTGCAGTCGGCGTCAGAGATCTGGTTGCCCTAGGCTAGACTACCCGGACGCGTGAGGCGCGTGGTCCCTTCGGAGCCGACGACTCCACATCGAAGCTGACCTTCTGTCCTTCCTGCAGTCCCTCGAAAGACCCCTCCACCGACGAGCGGTGAAAGAAGTATTCCTTGCCGTCGTCGCCGCTCAAAAAGCCGAATCCGCGATCCATCACCAGTCGTTTGATCGTTCCGTTCTGCGCCACCTGAGTCGCTCGCTCCTTCGCAAAGTTCTCCCCGACCGTTGCTTTGTTAAGGCGAGCCGTGGCCGGGCCGGATCTCGCCAATTCAGCAGCATAGCATGCCCGTCTTGCCCGAACGTTGACGTCTCAAGCGCGACGCCCTCTCTATTCAGAAGGGAGGCCGGATGCTATAACGATCGCACCTGGCGGGCGAAGCATCACGGGAGGGAAAGACCATGCGCAGCACCATGCCGGATTACCCGCTGACCATCCAGCACTTCCTCTGGCGCTCCACCACCCTCTTCCCCGGGAAAGAAATCGTGACCCGGCGGGAGCAGGGCTACCATCGCTACACCTACCGCGAGTTCGGCGAGCGGGTGGCGCAGCTCGCCCATGGGCTGCGTGAGCTGGGCATCGGGCCGGGCGACCGGGTGGCGACCTGCGCCTGGAACAACTACCGCCATCTCGAGCTCTATTTCGCCGTCCCCTGCACCGGCGCTGTCCTGCACACCTTGAACCCCCGCCTGTTCCCGGAACACCTGGAGTTCATCGTGAACGACGCCGAGGACCGGTTGGTCTTCGTCGATGCCAGCCTGGTACCGGCGCTGGCACGGATCGCAGGCAAGATGCCGTCGGTCCGGCAGTTCGTCTGCTTGAGCGACGGCCCGCCGCCGGAGAGCCCGCTGACGCCGATGCTCTCCTACGAGGACCTGCTCAGGGACAAACCGAAGACGTACGAGTGGCCGGTCATCGACGAGCTGGACGCCGCCGCCATGTGCTACACGTCGGGGACGACCGGGAAGCCGAAGGGCGTCGTCTACAGCCACCGGTCCACCTTTCTGCACACGTTCGGGGCGGGGCTCAGCGACTGCATCGGGTTGACCGAGAGAGACTGCCTCCTGCCGGTGGTTCCCATGTTCCATGCCATGGCCTGGGGTCAGCCGTACGTTGCCACCATGGTGGGGGCGACCCAGGCCCTGCCCGACCGGTTCCTGGACCCGGCAAGCCTGGTGGAGTTGATACGCCAGGAGGGCGTGACGGTTGCCGCCGGGGTGCCAACCGTATGGATCGCGCTGCTGCAGTACCTGGAGAAGACGGGCACCAGACTGCCCAGCGTACGCACGGTCGTGTGCGGTGGCTCGGCTCTTCCGCCGGCGCTGATGGAGGGGATGGCCCGGCAGGGGCTGCGGATGCTGCACGCCTGGGGGATGACCGAGACCTCGCCGCTGGGCTCGGTCGGGGTGGTGAAAAGCACGCTGGGCAAGACCCAGGAAGATGAGATGCGGGTCCGGCTGAAGCAAGGGCTGCCTTCGGCCGGCGTCGAGGCCCGGCTGGTTTCCCTGGACACCGGCAAGGATCTGCCCTGGGACGGACAGACGATCGGCGAGCTCCAGGTGCGAGGGCCCTGGGTCGCGACCGGCTACTATCGCGGCGCCGACCCGGACCGCTTCACGGCTGACGGCTGGCTGCGCACCGGCGACGTGGTCACGATCGACCCCGAAGGCTACATCCAGATTGCCGACCGCGTAAAGGACCTGGTCAAATCCGGCGGCGAGTGGATCTCCTCGGTGGAGCTGGAGTCGGCGCTCATGGGGCATCCCAAGGTCCTGGAAGCGGCGGTGGTGGGAGTCCCTCATCCCAAATGGCAGGAACGGCCGATCGCCTTCGTGGTGCCGAAGCCCGACCACCGCGGCGCCGTCACCCAGGAGGAGATCCTTGGCTTCCTGCGGCCGAAGGTGGCCAAATGGTGGCTCCCCGACGAGATCCGCTTCATCGACGAGATCCCCAAGACCAGCGTCGGGAAGTTCGACAAGAAGCTGCTCAGGGAGCAGGCGGTGACGCCGGCGGTCGCCGGCGTCCGGCCCTCCGAGTAAAGAGTTGGTGACGCCCAGGCGACAGTTCGCCGTCCCCGGTTCGGCCGGCCGGCGTCGCTAACCTGGCGTTAATGGAGCCGCGCTACAACGGAGGCAAGCAGGATGTGATCTCCAATGGAAGCCTCCGAGCAGCGCGAGGCGGCGACACCGGAACCCCTCACCGAGGAGGAGACCGCCCGACGCCAGGCGCTCGAGGATGAGCACGAGAGGCTTCTGTTGATGGTGATGGCCCTCGAGCAGGAATGGCTCCTCGACGACCGGATCGCCTACGCGATCAAGCACGCCGCCTAGGAGACGCCGCCCCGAGTGGGGGCGAATACGCACGATTTTCACGGGTGGGTCGTTTGCACCTGCGAAAGGGCCGGTTTGTGGCCAAATCCCGAGAAATCATCAGATAAACGGAGGAGACAATGGCGAAAACGCAGAAGTGGACCGCGTCGACATTCACGACTCTGCTCCATGAGCAGATCACCAAGGAGGGCTTGAAGGTCAAGAAGTCGGACCTGAGCCATGCCGTTCAGGACGTCTTCGAGCAGGCGGTCTGGGCGGGCGCGAAGGGGCAGCGGGTGCGCTTCCCCGTGATCGGCGCCCTGGCCTGGCGCGAGGTCAAGGCCCGGCGGGCCGGGATGGGCAAGAACCCCTTCACCGGTGAGAGCATCATGCTGAAGGCCCGTCCGGCTTCCCGGAAGCCGCGCTGGTCGTTCCCCAAGTCGGTCCGCGAGGCCTACGTCCGGCAGGCACGCAAAGCAGCCTAAAGCAACCTGATCGTGGAGCGGCGCCGGGGCGGGAACCGGCGCCGCTTCAGCCCTGAAATCGCCCTACGTCTTGACAAGGTCCGGAACGTGCCCGGAAGATGGTGGCAGGATGCGGCGAAACCTGATCGCGGGCTTTCTGCTGATTGCCGGTATTGGGCTGATGGCGAGTGCCCTGCCGGCCCTGGGGATACTCCACCTGGGGGGGTCGCCCTCGGCGATCGCAGCCACCAATCCCCCGATCCCAGGGGTTAGCGAGCCGCTCGGGCCCAGCCACTCCCGGGCGCCATTCCTGCCGGGGGTCCAGAGCTCCGCCCCGAGCCAGCCCGGCAGCTCCTCTCCCGGCCAGGCGGTGGCCTTCATCTCGATCCCCCGGCTGGGGATCAAGAATGCCCCCATCTACGATCGGGGCGTCGACCCCAAGGGGAACATGCTGATTGCAAAGGGATACGCGGTCACCCACTTCTCCTATTCATCGGCCCTGGGCTCGGGAAACGCCGTCCTGTACGGCCACGATGACATCGAGGGGAGCATCTTCGCCCGCTTGAAAGACCTCAAGGCCGGCGACACGGTCCATATCACCGGGGTCGACGGCACCACGGTCGCCTACCAGGTCATCTCCCGCGCCATCGTGCCGCCCACCGCAGTCCAGATCCTGCAGCCCACCGGTGACGTCCGGTTGACGCTTTTTACCTGCTGGCCGAACTGGGTTGACACCCAGCGGGTGGTCGTAACCGCCACCCCCATGGCCGCCGCCGCCTAGCGGTCTTCCTCGGGCGGCGCCTGGAAGTACTTGAGCAACTCCTCCAGTGCCTTGGCCGCCTCGGGGTCGCGCATCAGGCGCTCCTGCATCTCCTGCACCTGCTTGACCAGCTCTTTCGCCTGCGCCTCCTGTGCAACCTGAAGCAGCACCGGCTGGGTCGCGGCCGAGACCACCATCTGCGCCTGCTGGCGCAGCACTTCAACGCCCTGGCACCCGAGGCAGGTGCCGGCGTTATTGCAGTGGCATAGCTGCAGTCGAAGGTTGTCCAGCTCGCGCTGCAACGGAGAAAGGTCCACCGGGCGGCTCATCGGCTACCAGCTTACCCGTGCAGGCTCAACGGCTACCGTGCGATCTGGAAGTCGAGCGCCGGAATCGGGTAATCGTAGAAGGAGCCTGTTACCCGGTACGTGCCGGAAGGCAAAGTCAGCAGCGAGCAGGACGTGGCGCCGCCGCCGCTTGAGAGCAACCAGCAGTAGGAACCTGTTCGCTCCTCACCCGGGCCGATCGATTGGATCAGGCCTGCCGGAGGATTGGCACACTCGAGCATGGGGATCGGCTCCGACCAGACGACTGCGCCTTTTGAGTCCTGGATCGAGGTGATTGGCGTCACCCGACAGTAGGAGCCAGGCAGGCTCACAGGGGAAGTCCCGGTGTTTTTTAGCGCCAGCCTGAGGTCGAGGGCTCCTGCCTGCACTCGGCTGTGGTCGAGAGTCGCGGTCATCTGCAGCCCGGGGGCAGGTTGACTTGTCCGAATCACCGGTACATCGGCGGCCGGGGCCGCGCCGCAAGCGGCGATCAGCAAGCCGCAAAGTAACGCCTTAATCACCCGACCGGTCATCGGATTCCACTATCGAAAGTTACGTTCACCTGGGCGTACTGTCCGTCGATGACGGTGACCGTCACCGGGATCGGTCGGGGCAGGCCGCCCGGCCCACTCGAGATACCGATCAGGGTGTAGGTGCCCGCCGCCAGGTCGACCTTGAAAGTGCCGTCGGAGGCCGAGCGGAACCGGGTGACCTCCTGGTCGGAGGCGTTCCGCACCGAAATCGTGGCCGCCAGCGGGGCGACACAGGGTGGCGCGCCGACCCGCTCAACCGGGCAGGTTGGTCCGATCGTGACCGTGCCCCGCAGGCCGGTGCCGGCCGCGGCTGGCTGCGTCCCGCATGCCGCCAGCGTGAGTGCCGCAAGGCCGAGCAGGAGGAATTTCCTCATACGACTACGACGGCGGGACGATGCAAAAGTTCCACCAGGCGCTGGCTGGCATGGCGCCTTTACGATGCTACGGTGCCCGCGTAGAATGGGGCCACCCTGTGGGGAGGGTTAAGGAGCTTGGGGAAGATGTGGACGGTTCCGCTCCTGCGGTTGGAGACGGTCGCACGTCCGCGCGTAGGCGTGGCTCAAATCCGCCAGCTGGCGCGATTGTGCACCATCCTTCGATGGCCTGGCCTGCTCTTTGGCGCGATCGCCGGGATCGTGGTACCCCCGCCGGCCACCGTGCTCCTGGTTCTGTTGATCGTTTGGGTAGCGGTCTATAACAGCTGGGGCATCAACATGATCCCCCGAGCCAGCGACGGTTCGATCCTGCGGATCGGCCGTGGCCTCACCCTGCTCGATTGCCTTAGCTATTTCTGGCTGCTGGCGATATTTCCGGTGGTTCCCCCGGCCGTGTATGCCGCCTTCATCCTTCTGATTGTGTGCCTGGTCGCCTACGACGGAGCCGAGGGGGCGATGCTGTCGCTCGCCATCTTCGTGATCGGGATGATCGGCCTCCAGGCGGTTCGGGTCACCTTCTATCACCTGGCCTTCAACGGCACCGACGTCCTGCTCTGGAGCCTCATCATCGCGTTTGCCGCCGCGGCGATCGCAGCCTTCGACCGGATCCTGGTGGGATCGCTCACGCCGGCCGCGGCTGCCGGGACAGGGCCGGCCGGCGCGGTCGCCGGTGGGAACGGATCGTCAGGCGAGCGGGTTGCCGCCCCGGCGGGAAACGGCGACCGGGTACCGGTTGCCGCGGGAAATGGGGACCGGGCGGTCCACCTGTCGCCCCGGGAGCAGGAGGTCCTCCGCCTCGTGTCCGAGGGCTACTCCAACGGGATGATTGCCAACCGGCTGCACCTGAGCGAAAACACGATCAAAACCCATGTGGAAAACCTGTTGACACGGCTCAACGCCCGTAACCGGGCCGAGGCTGTGGCGACGGCCTCACGCCAGAACCTGATCTAAAAGAGCGTCCCCTCCCCCATTCGCCCTCCCCCGGTTGGAACCGGGCTCCAGCCATTTTTCACTCTTTCGCGGGATACCGCCGCGCCAGTTCGGGCGATAGGCTGGTCACGCGGTGGGGGGATTGGGCGCCGACATGGGGGGTGCGTCGACGGCGACCAGGATGGTGGGGGGTTTCATCCTGGTCGCCTTCCTATTCTGCATCCTTTTGGCGTGGCCGGGACATCGGCGTTGGCCATGGTGGTTGATCGGGGGCCTGTGCGTGTCGGTTTGCGGCGCCCTCGCGTTCACCGTCAGTGCAGGCACAGGCTGGTGGATGGACTCGCTTCGCCTCGGCGCCCTGGCCGCGGCCATTCTCTTTTTGGCCACGGCCACCGTCAGGGACCTGCGCGACCCCACCCGCTGACCCGCGTCCAGAACAGGTCTGAGCATGGGCGGCTTGACGTCGCTGCTGGTTATCAGTTAACGTTATAGCAATACTGTTGAATAACCAGGAGGGCTGACCCATGCTCTTGTTTTTGATCCTGCTGATCGCGGCCGGCGTCATTGTCGGCTTCTATGCCGCGCAGAATACCGGCGCCCATGATGTGACACTGTTCAACTGGCACTGGTCCGCCATACCCGACTGGCTGCCGGTTGTCCTGGCCGCGGCCGTGATCGGTGGGCTGTTCCTGCTTTACATGATGTACGCGGGGCTGGCGTTTGGCTTCCGCCACGGGTCGCTTCGGCGCCGGATCACCACGCACGAGTCGGCCATCGGTGACCTGCGCACCGAGAACCAGCGTCTTCGCGAGGAGAATGCCCGGGTGCGGGCAGAGCTTCGCGGGGTCGACCGCGGGATGACCGGAGCCACGGCAGCGGCGGAGGCCCCTGCTTACAGCGAGGCCGGTACGCGCACAGACAGGATGGCCGTCGATGACGCGGCCGCGCGCGAAACCGCGCGTGATCCGGCGCGAACCACCGAGCCATATCGGCCACGCCCGACGTTTGGCGAGCGCGTGCGCGCCTTCTTCACTGGGCGCGAGCCGTCGGGCTACTGAATTCCAACTTCTAACTTCTAAAAAAGCCTCCCTTGAAGGGAGGCTTTTTTATCGTCGTCGTGCTGCGCATCGGTCACGATTCAACTGCTGAGCTTGACGGCCCTTGATGGGCACGGGCTAAAGTGATACCCGAGCTAACAACTTCGCCGCGGGCCCGCTGTCGGCTAATCCACCAAGGAGGGACGGGACATGCCAAATACCGGCAAACGAGGCTTTGGCTCCATGGACGAGGAGAAACAGCGGGAGATCGCGAGCAAGGGCGGCCAGGCGGCGCACTTGAAGGGTTCCGCGCACGAGTTCAGCCCGGAGGAGGCACGTCAGGCAGGCAGCAAGGGCGGCAAGGCCGCCCACGAGAAGGGGTCGGCTCACGAGTTCTCATCCGAGGAGGCCCGGGCAGCCGGGCGCAAGGGCGGCGAGTCCTCCAGCCAGGACCGGGGGCGAATGTCAGAGATCGGCCGGGAGGGCGGTCGCAAGTAATCACCCACAAATGAAAAGGGCCTCCAAACTGGGAGGCCCTTTTGTTCCGGTCTAGAGCGCGGCGACCAGCTCCTCGATCTGAGCCTGGGGCACCGGGACGTCGGACATGGTGCCGGCGAAGTAACTGTCGTACGCCGCCAGGTCGAGCAGCCCATGACCGCTCAGGTTGAACAGGATGGTTGGCGACGAGCCGTCCTGCTTGGCCTTCAAAGCCTCGTCGATGACGGCCCGGATCGCGTGGGCGGTTTCCGGCGCCGGGATGGTGCCTTCGGTGCGAGCGAACTGAACGGCGGCATCGAAGACGGTCCGCTGCGGATAGGCCACGGCCTCGATGAAGCCGTGCTCCACCAACGCTGAGACCAGTGGCGCCATGCCGTGGTAGCGAAGGCCGCCGGCGTGGATCCCCTGGGGGATGAAACCGTGGCCGAGCGTGTGCATCTTTACCAGTGGCGTCATCTCTCCGGTATCGCCGAAGTCGTAGGCATACTTGCCGCGGGTGATCGACGGTGCGGCGTCGGGTTCGACTGCCAGGAATCGAGTCTTGGTGCGGCCCTGCAGCCGGTCGCGCAGGAAGGGAAAGGCGAGCCCGGAGAAATTGCTCCCTCCGCCCACACAGCCGACCACGACGTCCGGCATGGCACCGGCACGCTCCATCTGGAGGAGCGCCTCCTGGCCGATGATCGTCTGGTGCATGAGCACGTGGTTGAGCACGCTGCCAAGCGAGTACTTGGTGTCGTCCCGGGTGGCTGCGTCCTCGACCGCTTCGGAAATCGCAATCCCGAGACTGCCGGTCGAGTCCGGGTGCTGGGCCCGGACCTTTTTGCCCGCCTGGGTAAGCTCGGACGGGCTGGGGACGACTTTTGCCCCCCAGACCTGCATCATGCTCTTGCGATACGGCTTCTGCTCGTAGCTGATGCGGACCATGTAGACCATGCACTCGAGCCCGAACAGGTTGGTGGCGAAGGCGAGCGCGCTCCCCCACTGGCCGGCCCCGGTCTCGGTGCTCAGGCGCTTGGTCCCCTCCGCCTTGTTGAAGAAGGCCTGGGCGATCGCCGTGTTGGGCTTGTGCGAGCCCGCCGGGCTGGTGCCCTCGTACTTGTAGAAGATCCGGGCGGTGGTGTCGAGCGCCTGCTCCAGTCGGCGCGCCCGCCGTAGCGGCGTGGGCCGCCAGATCCGCAGGGCGTCCTGGACCGGCTCCGGGATGTCGATGTATCGCTCCTGCGAGACCTCCTGTTTGATCAGTTCCATCGGAAACAGCGGCGCCAGGTCCTGTGGCCCGATGGGCTGCTTGGTGCCTGGATGCAGTGCCGGGATCGGCGGGAACGGCAGGTCGGCCTGGATGTTGTACCAGCGCGTGGGCATCTCCTGTTGGTCGAGCAGGAACCGGGTTGCCGCTGGCGCGCTTATGCTCATGACGCTTCCTCCCTCCTTGGTTGGTCTATAGGTTTTAGCATGAACCCCACATCCTTGGAAGGGTTTGATGGACGGGCCATGCTGGAGGCCCTGGAACGCCTGGTGAAAGCCGAGTCGCCTTCCCTCGACAAGGCTTTGTGTGACCGCTGTGCCGACCTGGTCTTAGAGCTGTTCGGCGATCATTCGGGCGCCCGGGTGATTCGCCATCGGATGGAGGCGGCCGGCGACCACCTCGAGGTCCGCCTGGGGGAGGGACCGCAGCCGGTTCTCCTGCTACTCCATTACGACACCGTCTGGCCGCAGGGTACGCTGGCGCGCCTGCCTTTTCGCGTGGACGGCGACCGGGTCCAGGGTCCAGGCAGCTACGACATGAAGGCCGGGATCGTGGAGGCTGCATTCGCATTAGAACGCGCTCGCATCCGCCGGCCGGTGGTGGCGCTGGCCACCTCAGACGAGGAAGTGGGCAGCCAGACTTCACGGGAGCTGATCGAGCGGCTCGCCCGCCAGGCCAGCGCCGTCCTGGTGCTCGAGCCGGCGACCAGCGGGGGCGCCATCAAGACCGCTCGCAAAGGGGTGGCGGACTTCACTCTGCGAGTCGAGGGCCGGGCGGCCCACGCGGGCGTCGAACCCGAAAAGGGCGTCAGCGCAATCGAAGAGCTCGCTCGCCAGGTGCTGCGCGTCCGAGCGCTGGCCGACCCCGGCAAAGGCACGACCGTCAACGTCGGGGTGATCTCGGGCGGCACCCGCCCCAACGTGGTGGCGGCGCATGCGGAGGCAAAAATCGACGTCCGGATCGCCTCGGCGGGAGAAGCCGAACGGATCGTGCGCGCGATCCGCGGCCTGCGTCCGGAGATCGCCGGCGCGCGCCTGCACGTCGAAGGCGGGATGGACCGTCCTCCGATGGAGAGGACCGATGGGGTGGCCCGGCTGGCCGCCACCGCGCAGTCGCTCGCGGGCGAGCTTGGATTCGAGCTGCCCGAGTCGAGCACAGGCGGGGCCAGCGACGGCAACTTCACGGCTGCTCTCGGCATACCAACGCTTGACGGGCTGGGTCCGGATGGCGGCGGGGCCCACGCCGACTCCGAGCACCTGCTGATCGGTAGCTGGCTTGCTCGGACGAACCTGCTCTGCCGTCTGCTGGAGACGCTTTAGCCGCCTGCGGCCGTGGCCGGGCCCAGCCCGAGGTTCGCTGACTTGACTTCGGCCCCACCCCCTGTGGTAGGGTGGTCGACGGTCCGTTAAGCGCCCCGTCCCCGTTCCCGCCTCCCTTTGCGTTCCCGCTCGGACCCCGATTTTGTCGGCCGTGTGTGACGGAGGGAAGGCTCTTTGAGCGTTAGAACCCTTGCTGCTATGCTAGCCGGGGCCAACCCCAAGATCTTGGGCTATTTGCGAGATCGGACACAGCATCTGGTGCCGCCGCGCCTTGCGGCCCGGGCATTGCTGCGCTACTGGAGGCTGCGCAGCCGCTTTGCCGGCGTGGTTTTGGCCGGCAGGAAGCGGGTGGCTGGATGGCCTGCGGCCTCCAGTCCATGGTTTGCAGCAGGTGCGCTGGCCGCGAGCAAGCGCTTCGCCGCGGCCGTTCTGGCCGCGATTGTCACCGCGGGTGTCTTGGCCGCTGCGCGAACCCGGCTGCACGGAAACAAACGGGTGAGCGCCCTGATCTCGACCGTCGCCGGCTGGCTGGTGCCTTCCCCCGTGTCCTTCCTATCGCACGTCCTGGTTCTGAGCCTGGGGTTTGTGCTGGTGGTGCCGATCCTGGGTCCGCGGGCATCGCTGGTGACGCCGGTGGCGGCCCGGAGCGGAGCCCCGCACTATATCACCGCGCTCTACTCGAGCACCTCCGCGGACTCGGCTGAGGCGGACCGGCCACCGGTTCCTCACCCGCCCGCCCGGGTTGCGCCGACCGCCGCCCCACGGGTGGCCGTAGTCGCCGCCGCTCCAACGGCCAGGCCGAAACCAGCGTTCGTGCCACCGCCCCCCGGCTCGGGTGGCGACGGACTCGCCGCCATCTACTCGGTTTTCAATGGCAGCCCGGGGCTCACCTGGGCGCTTCGGGTGGCGAACTGTGAGAGTCACTACAACCCGCTCGCCGTCAACCGGTACAGCGGGGCCAGCGGGCTATTCCAGTTCATGCCCTCCACCTGGAATGCGAATTTCCCGGGCCAGAACATCTGGGATCCGTATGCGCAGGCGCGCGGGGCGCTGGCTTTCTATAACGCCGGCCGGACCAACGCCTGGACCTGCAAGTAGCGGCGCGGCTGAGCTCGCTGGCTGCAACCGTCGCACAGTAGCTGCTCAGCAGTAGCGGCCCGCGGTAGCATTCTCGGGTGGCGCAGCGCTACGCCAGGAAAACCGAACGGGTGTTTCCGATCGTGGGCCTCGTTCCGACGCCGACGTGACCGCGGCCGAGGTTCGCATCCGGTCGGTCCGCACTCCCGATGAGTTTGCTGCATGCGAGGCCATGAGTCGCGACATCTGGGGCGCCGCTGAGCGCAACGTGGTCCCGCGCGAGCTGCTCCTGACGATGCAGATCAACGGCGGTCTGGTGCTGGGCGCATTTGGGCCCGATCAACGCATGGTCGGATTCGTCTTCGGGTTTGCCGGCGTGCGCGATGGCCGATTGCGAATCTGCTCGCACCAGCTCGGTGTGATGCCCGAGTATCGAGGCAGGGGAATCGGGATCGCCCTCAAGCAGGCCCAGCGGGAAGAGGCGCTGCGGCTGGGGTACGAGTTGATCACATGGACGTTCGACCCGCTCGAGGCCAGGAATGCCTACATCAACCTGCACCGCCTGGGATGCATCGCCCGGGTCTACGACCGGGACCACTACGGTCCGATGGAAGACGAGCTCAACAAGGGTCTCCCGTCAGATCGCTTCGAGGCCGAGTGGTGGCTGACGCCGACCGTGGCACCCGGAGCCGACCGAAGGCCTCCCCCTGCGCCGGGAGCGGACCAAACGCCTCGCCCTAAGCCGGGTGACGGCGCCGAACTGCCGGCCGACCTACCTGTGCTCCTGGACGCCGACCGGGACGGTAAGCCGCGGCGTGGGTCGATGGACCTCGCAGCTGAGCGGCGGGGGCTGATCAGGGTGCCGGTGGATTTCCAGGCGGTCAAGCGACGCGACCTCGAGCTGGCTCTTCAGTGGCGTCTGGAGAGCCGGGCGGCGTTCGAGGCTGCCCTGAGCGAGGGGTTGGTTGCAACCGACTGCACGCGTGAGGGGTGGTACGTGATGGATCGCCTGGGAAAGGCCGACGAGCCTCGGGAGCGCCCGTGAAGATCGACGCCGTCGAGCTGCGGGTTTTGAAGATGCGACTGCTGAAACCCTTTCGCACGAGCTTCGGCGTGCAACAGGACCGCTATCCGCTGCTGGTGCGCCTGGAGATCGATGGGCGGTCGCATTGGGGCGAGTGCGTCGCAGGAGAGGGGCCCTGGTATTCCTACGAGACGGTTGAGACGGCCTGGTCGATCCTGAAGGGATATCTGATCCCGTCGATCCTCGGGCGCGAGCTGCGGGACGTAGCCGCGCTTGAGGCGTTGTTCCTCCCGGTGCGCGGACACCGGATGGCCAAGGCTTGTATCGAGATGGCTTTCACGGCCGCCCTCGCCGAGGCGGCGCGCAAGCCACTCAGCCGGTACCTGGGTGGCGTACGCGACCGGGTCGAGACCGGCGTCAGCGTCGGGATCCAGGCCACCGTCGACGAGCTGCTCGATACGATGGCCAACCACCTCCAGGAAGGCTATCGACGGATCAAGGTGAAGATCGAACCCGGCTGGGACGTGGACGTGATCGCAGCCATCCGCCAGCGCTACCCGGAGGCGACCCTGATGGCCGACGCGAACTCCGCCTACGAACTCGATGATGCCGCCCACCTGACCGAGCTGGATAGATTCGGACTCCTCATGCTGGAGCAGCCCCTGGCGGCGGGCGACCTGGTGGACCACGCGGCCCTTCAACGGCAGATGCGGACGCCCATCTGCCTGGACGAGAGCATCGAGGACGCGCGCTCTGCCCGGCACGCGATTCAGCTGGGCGCCTGCCGGGTGATGAATATCAAGCCTGGGCGCGTAGGTGGATTCGCCGAGGCGCAGCGGATCCACGACCTGGCGCAGGCGGCGAGCATCCCCGTCTGGTGCGGCGGCATGCTCGAGACCGGGATCGGGCGCGCCTGCAACGTCGCCCTCGCAACCCTCCCCGGCTTCCGCCTGCCGGGGGACATCTCAGCGAGCGACCGCTACTGGGCGGAGGACATCATCGATCCGCCGTTTACGCTACAACGGGGCGGCACCATCGGGGTGCCTACCCGCTGGGGCCTGGGTGTTCGGGTCAGGGTCGATCTGGTGGAGCGTCTGACGGTGCGCCAGGAGACGGTGCGCTGAGATCGAGATGGTCCGGCGGCTGACGAGGCAGGCGCCAGGTGATCTCTGGGTGACCGAGCGATTTGTGGTAGGCGTTCGCCGCCTCGGTGCCTTTGCGGAAGACGGCGTCGAAGCTGGCCAGGTCGCGAGCGCCGATCGCCTGTAGGAGATCTGCGACGGTGGTGCGCTCGTAGGCTGTCAGCTGCGGTTCGTACTTCGGTCGGGTTAGGGCAGCCTGTTGGAGGAGCTTGGCGAGCTCAGCAATCTCGTGAGCCGCCAGCGCCCAGTTGCCACCATGGGCGGCGTAGTAGGCGATCCAGTAACGGTCCGAGACAAGAGGCATCAGCGAGCCGAGCCCGGGCTGCATCGAGGCGATCTGGTCGAGAGTCAGCTCGGTGTGCTTGGTCTTGCCAACCGGCTGCTCGGCCATTCGCTCATGGTAGGGCGGCGGTGACTAGCAGAAGGAACGGAGCACAACCGCCCCGTTAAATAGAAAAAGACCTCGGCGATGACCTACTCTCCCAGACCGTTGCCAGTCCAGTACCATCGGCGCTGACGGGCTTAACTGCTGTGTTCGGGATGGGAACAGGTGTTTCCCCGCCGCTATGGTCACCGAAGTCTCTTTCTGTTGGTCGCGAAGAAGTGCTCTAGGGAAGTGTGCGGAACACGCAATTTCCCAACTGCACGCGGCAGCAAGCCGCGGCGCTGAGAAGTGTGATAGATGGTCAAGCCCTCGACCGATTAGTACCGCTCAGCTGAAACGGTTGCCCGTCTTACACCTGCGGCCTATCAACCAGCTAGTCTCGCTGGGGTCTTACCTGGTTTACCCAGTGGGAGACCTAATCTTGAGGTGGGCTTCGTACTTAGATGCTTTCAGCACTTATCCCATCCGAACATAGCTACCCGGCACTGCCATTGGCATGACAACCGGGACACCAGAGGTCCGTTCACCCCGGTCCTCTCGTACTGAGGGTAACTCCTCTCAAGTCTCCTGCGCCCACCACGGATAGGGACCGAACTGTCTCACGACGTTCTAAACCCAGCTCGCGTACCGCTTTAATGGGCGAACAGCCCAACCCTTGGGACCTACTCCAGCCCCAGGATGCGACGAGCCGACATCGAGGTGCCAAACCTTGCCGTCGATGTGACGCTCTGCAATTCCTTGCAGCGCAGACTATACCTTTATCTCTTTCGAGATAGCGGCGTCTTATGGAAGTCGTGGATTTGGCCTCAATGGCCTGGACTTCCATCCCTCGCAAAAAGCGAGAAGTCGTTACGGGGGAAGCTTGTAGAGCATGCTTGGAAGCCTCGCAGCTTCCAAACGTAGCTTGTAGAAACTCGAAGCGTTTCCACAACAAGCAACCTTCCCTCGGTATTGCCCGCAGAATCTTACCTCGAACTCTGCTTGGGTTCCACCGATATGAGCCGCAGTTCACCGCCCAATCGCTTGGGCGGGGAGCCACTTCTGACTCTTGGGCAAGATAAGCCTGTTATCCCCGGGGTAGCTTTTGTCCGTTGAGCGCCAGCCTTTCCATTCAGGGCTGGCGGATCACTAAGCCCGACTTTCGTCCCTGTTCGGCTTGTATGCCTCACAGTCAAGCTCCCTTGTGCCTTTACACTCTTTAGGCCTGATTTCCATCCAGGCTGAGGGAACCTTTGGGCGCCTCCGTTACGCTTTAGGAGGCGACCGCCCCAGTCAAACTGCCCACCTGCCACGGTCTGCACGCCCGATCAGGGCGCACGTTAGATCTAAGACCAACCAAGGCTGGTATTCCAAGGGTGACTCCGCCGAGGCTAGCGCCCCGACTTCACAGTCTCCCAGCTATCCTCTACATGGCAAGCCCCAGATCAGTGACAGGATGCAGTAAAGCTCCACGGGGTCTTTCCGTCCTGTGGCGGGTAACCTGTATCTTCACAGGTGTTTCAGTTTCGCCGAGTCCATGCTCGAGACAGCAGCTAAGTCGTTACGCC
>VBDY01000152.1 GCA_005882775.1 Chloroflexota bacterium
AGCACATCCGCGTCCGAGCGAAACAGCGCCTCCAGCAGCAGGCGTTTGAGCTCGCCGCCCGACAGGGTGGCGGCCGGCCGCGCGCCCGCCTCCGCGATTGGCGCCCGCACGGCGGCGAAACTGGCCGCATTCCAGGAAATCTCCAGGTCATAGCCGCCCAGCTCCCCCCACTGGTGCACGGCCTCGGCATAAGCGGCGCCGGCCGGCTCGGTCGGGTCGGCGGCCATCCGGCGTTCGGCTGCCAGCAGGGATGAGCCGGCCCTGAGGAGCTCAACCGGAGCCTGGCCCAGCAGCAGCTCGCGCACCGTGACCTCCGAGCCGGGCTGATGGACGAGCTGCGGCATCCTGGCCAGGCGACCGATCACGCGGATCAGCCCCTCGTGCTCGCCGTCGTCCTCGGCGACGAGCCGAAGCAGGGTCGTCTTTCCCACCCCGTTCGCTCCCACCAGGGCGACGCGCTCCCGCTCGGCCACCCGGAAAGAAACGCTGCCGAACAGACGGCGACCTCCGGGAAACGTGTAACCGACGTCGACCAGCTCGATGAAGCCCGACATCGAACGTGAGGTTACGGGATGGGCAGGACTCCAACCCGCTCGAACCCGTAGTCGAGCAGGGCGCTGGTGGATTTGTAGAGGCTCTGCGAGCCGAGCAGGACCGCGATCAGGTGATGACCGCCGCGGGTCGCGGTGGCGTCAAGGCAGCCACCAGCGATCCCGGTCCAGCCGGTCTTGAGGCCGGTCACCCCGGGGTAGGTCTTGAGCAGCTTGTTCAGGTTGGAGAGGACGTACTGCTTGTGGGTTGCGGTCGCCGGAATCACGAGCGCCTGGGTCGACGCTATCGCCGCCAGCGCCGGGTAATGGCTGTCGAGGTACCGGGCCGCCAGGGCCAGGTCGAAGGCTGTCGTGTAATGGTCCGGCGAATCGAGCCCGGTCGGGTTGGCGAAATGCGTGTCGTTGAGCCCAATCCTGGCCGCTTTCGCGTTTATCAGCCCGATGAAGGCATCGCGGGTAGTCACCGCGCGGGCCAGGGCCTCGGCGGCGTCGTTGCCGGAGTTGAGGAACACGCCGTAGAGCAGCTGCCGGACGGTCACCTGCTCGCCGGCGGACAGCCCCATCAGGGTCGAGTCCGGTGGCAGCTGGACGGCGGCGGCCGGCACGGTCACAACCCGGTCCAGCCCCATCAGGTCGGCCGCCACCATGGCCGTAAAGATCTTGGTGACGCTCGCCGGCGTCCTGCGATCGTGGGGATTGAAGAGGTAGAGCCAGCGCCCGGAGTCGACGTCGAGGATGACCGCCGACTGGCCATCGAATACGGGGGGAGGCACCACCCGCCGCATGGGATCCGCTCGCACCACCGGGGTGGCCGTCGCAGCCGGCAGCGAGGTGGGAGTGATCGTGGGAACGTGGATGGCGACCTGGCTGGGAAGATTCGGCAGGCGGATGCTGGCCCAGGGCAGCCGGGCGCTGATCACATTCTCGGCGGGACCGGCGTGCGCGGCGGTCGTCGACGAGTAGGCGAAGGCCAGCCCGGCCCCCACCACAAGGAGTCCCAGAGTCGCGGCAATAGCACGGAGCGGCCTCAAGGGCGACAAGCGTATCTCGGCTCAGAGGCCAGAGCAAGGGTCCTGGGGTGTGGAAAAGAGGGCAGCCTGGATGTCAGGCGACCGGGTTGCGAGCCGGGGCGAACCGGGTGCTGCCGGCGCCCGCATCCGCCTGGACCAGGTGCACGACGGCGTTGATCAGACCCAGATGGGTGAACGCCTGCGGATAGTTGCCCAGGTGCCGGGCAGTGCGCGGGTCGATCTCCTCGGCGAAGAGGCCGAGCGGGCTGGCATAGGAGAGCAGCTTTTCGCAGAGGGTCCGGGCTCGGGCGACCTCGCCGATCTCGACCAGGGCCGAGACCAGCCAGAAGGAACAGACGGCGAAGGTCCCCTCCTCGCCCGACAGCCCGTCGTCCGTCTGCTCCACCCGGTAGCGCAGGACGAAACCGTCCACCGTCAGCTCCTCGGCGATGGCGAGCACGGTGCGCCGGATGCGCTCGTCGGTTGGCCGGAGAAAACGGAAGAGGGGCATGAGCAGGACCGACGCGTCCAGCGCTTCGGTGCCGTATGCCTGGGTGAACACGCCCCGCCGGTCGACGCCGTTGGCGCAGATGTCCGCGTGGATCTCGGCGGCCGCCGCCTGCCAGCGGGCCGAGATCCCGGCGTCGTTGCGAAGCCGCGCCAGTCGCGCACCTCGGTCGAGCGCGACCCAGCACATCAGCTTGGACGACGTGAAGTGCTGAGGCTCGCCGCGCACCTCCCAGATCCCCCGATCCGGTTGTCGCCAGTTGGCGAGCGCGTCCTCAACCGCGCGGCTGAGGATTGGCCATAAACGCTCGGGAAGGTGGTCGCGCGACTTCACGTGCAGGTAGACGGAGTCGAGGACCGCGCCCCAGACATCATGCTGCTTCTGCTTGTAAGCGCCGTTTCCTATCCGGACCGGCCGCGCCCCCTCGTAGCCCTCGAGGTGGTCGAGGATTTTCTCCTCGAGCTTGCGCTCTCCGCCGACCCCATACATGACCTGCAGGTCGGGGTGGCGATCGCAGACGTCGGCAATGAAGTAGAAGAACTCGTCCGCCTCATGATCGAACCCGAGCGTGTACAGCCCCCAGAGCATGAAGGTCGAGTCCCGGACCCAGCTATACCGGTAGTCCCAGTTGCGCTCTCCCTGGGGCGTTTCCGGCAGCGAGGTTGTGGGCGCCGCCAGCAGGGCGCCGGTCGGTGCGAAGGTGAGGCCCTTCAGGGTGAGCGCGCTCCGCTCCAGCATGGGCGCCCAGGGATGGTCTGGAAAATCGCCGTGGTTCAGCCAGTCACGCCAGAACTCCGCCGTCCGGTTGCACCGAGCTATGGCCTCGGCGACGTTCGCCGGGGGCTTGCCCTCCGACCAGGAGAGAGCGGCGAAAACGGTGTCGCCGGATTTCAAAGTGGTGCGGGCGGTTGCGCGATGGCCTTCGAGGCCGAGGCGCAGGTCTGTGGTCAGCCGGATCCGCGAGTCGCCACCGGTCGCCTCGGCGACGCCATATCCCGAACCTGCGTACGACCAGGCGGCGCCGTTGCGACCGTAGTCGAAAACGGGCTCGCAGTCGAGGCTGAGCTCAACCGAGCCGTTGACACAACGGATGGTCCGGAGGAGGACGTGCTCGGCCTCGTGGTCCGAGGGGGACCGCCGGTAGCCGTCGCGGCGCGCCTCGGATGCGTTCCAGGGGCCTATCAGGAGGGCGTCCAGGACCTCGATCCAGCCGCGCCGGGTCCGCCAGATGGTCTCGAGCACCAGTGTGCCCGGGAGATAGCGACGGCTCTCCGGCACCAGCACGTCCGCCGGACCCAGCCTGAAACCCCCGGCCGACCGGTCGAGGATAGCGCCGAAGATGCTCGGCGAGTCGGGTCGAGGCAGGCAGAGCCACTCGACGTTACCGCTGGGTGCGACCAGGGCAACGACTTCGCAGTCGGAGAGGAAGGCGTAGTCCGCGATCGGCGGAAATGGGCTCGGCCCGTCGCTCACCTGGGTCGCCGCCGCGTGATCAGGTCGGCCACCAGTCCGGTCCAGCCGGTCTGATGCGAGGCGCCCAGTCCCGCTCCGTTGTCCCCGTGGAAGTACTCGTTGAACGGAATCGAGTCGTGCCAGGCCGGGTCCGTCTGGAGCTGGCTGACCCCGCCGAAGACCGGACGCCTGCCCCTGTCGTCGTCGAGGAAGATGGTGACGAGGCGCCGGGAGAGGTCGTCCGCCACCGCTCCCAGGGTGCGCTGACGACCGGAGCCGGTCGGGTGTTCGACCTGGAAACCGTCGCCCAGGTAGCGGTGAAACCTGCGAAGCCCCTCTATGAAGAGGTAGTTGAGCGGGAACCAGACCGGCCCCCTCCAGTTCGAGTTCCCTCCGAACAGCCCGCTGGTGGACTCAGCCGGCTCGTAGTCGACCTGGGCCGTCATCCCGCCCAGGTCTATCGAGAACGGGTGCTCGAGGTGGAAACGCGAGACCGAGCGCAGTCCGTAGGGCGAAAGGAACTCGGTTTCATCGAGCGCGGTCCGGAGTAGTCGCCGCAACCGCTCAGGACCGACGATCGAGAGCAGGAAGTATCCGGCCGCGCCCGGCTTGGCGATATGGTCGACGACCTTCGCGTACTCCGGCTTGTTGTCGAGGAACCAGCGCATCCGGTGGCGGAATGCACCAAGGCGCTCCAGGGTATCTGGCCCCAGGGTGGTAACAGCAAAGAAAGGAATCAGTCCGACCATCGACCGGACTCGCAGGGGAAGCTTGCGGCCATCACCCAGGTGGAGCACGTCGTAGTAGAAGCCCTCCCCCTCGTCCCACAGTCCCATCTCGTTCATCGCCGTCGCGATGTAGGTGAAGTGCTCGAAGAACTTGACCGCCATCTCCTCGTAGGTGCGGTCGTGCTGCGCGAGCAGCAGGGAGAGCTCGAGCATGTCCAGGCAGAACATGGCCATCCATGCAGTCCCGTCGGACTGCTCCAGGTGACCGGCGACCGGCAGGGTTGCCGAGCGGTCGATCGGCCCGATGTTGTCCAGGCCCAGAAAGCCGCCCTCGAAGACGTTGTTTCCCTCGACGTCCTTGCGGTTAACCCACCAGGTGAAATTCAGCAGGAGCTTGTGGAAGATCGCCTCCAGGAATTCATAGTCGCGGGATTGATCGATCTCGAAGACGCGGACCGCCGCCGAGGCGTGCACCGGCGGGTTCACGTCCGAGAAGGCCCACTCGTAGGCGGGCAGCTGTCCCGGCGGCGACATGTACCAGGGACGGGTGAGGAGCTTGAGCTGGTCCTTGGCCAGCTGCGGGTCGATATGCGCCAGCGCGACGCAATGAAATGCGAGGTCCCAGGCCGCAAACCACGGATACTCCCACTTGTCCGGCATCGAGATCACGTCCTGCGAATCGAGGTGGCGCCACCCCGCGTTGCGGCCAGACCGGTGACCATCCGGGGGCGGCGGGCCGCCCGGATCACCATCGAGCCAGCGGGCCACGTCGTACTGATAGAACTGCTTGGACCAGAGCATCCCGCCGAAGGCCTGGCGCATCACGCGCGTCTCGTCGGGGCGGCTGTCGGGTGGCGTGAGCAGGGCGTAGAAGGCGTCGGCCTCGCGCTCTCGCGCAGACAGCACCGAGCTGAAGCCCGTGCCCAGGTCGGACGCGCGGTCGCTCAGCCGGAGCCGGATCTCGGCGGCCTCGCCGGCGCCGACAGTCAGGTGGTAACGAAAGGCGGCCTTGGTCCCGGTCCGCTCCGGGTTTACGGTTGAGGCCCCGAAGACGACATGGTCATTGATGCCGTCCTTGGGGTAGCGGCTCCGACCCGGGACGCCCCAGAGCCGCTGGGTGTTGGTCTCGTTG
>VBDY01000153.1 GCA_005882775.1 Chloroflexota bacterium
TCAGAGGTGCCCGCACCTTGCGGCGCCAGGCTGACGATCTCCAGGCTGGTCTCAAGAAGTTGAGCAGCAAGCTGGCGCGTCTCGAGCACGGGCGCAAGCCTGCCCGGCGAGCGACCGGATCTGCGAAGGCTTCGGCCCGCAAACGGCCGGCAGTAAGCACGCGCCGCCCCAGACAGAAAAAAGCCGCCTAGTACGGGAGGCCGGCCGTCCGTTGCAGCCGGCGGAACCTGAGATCATCCACTTGCAATGGTTCCTGGGTCGACTGCGTGTTAGTGAACCGGCGCAACCTCGCTCTGGGACTCGGACTGGTTGTGGTCCTGGGCCTGATCGCCTTTCAGGAGTTGAGGCCCTTGCCGACGATCGGACCAACCTCGCTGCTGGCTGCCAGCCGCCGCCTCGGCCCGGCCTCACCGGCGCTCCCCTGGCCGGCGACGGGCAGCTCCGCGGTAGCGGTATCCGGCCTGGGGACGCTGGCCACGCACGGACCCCAGACATCGTTGCCGATGGCCAGCACGGCCAAGGTCATGACTGCCATGCTGGTTCTGCAAGGGCATCCACTGGCCCTGGCTACGAAGGGACCGCTGATCACGGTGACCGCGGCTGATGAGGCGCTCTACAACAGCGACCTGAGCCAGGGGCAGTCCGCGTTTCCGGTCAAGGCGGGCGAGCAGCTGAGCGAGTACCAGGCACTCCAGGCGATGCTGGTCCCCTCGGGGAACAACGTGGCCGATCTCCTGGCGGATTGGGACTCCGGAACCACCGCGGTTTTTGTCGACAAGATGAACACCAGGGCGGCAGGCCTCGGGTTGAAGCACACGCACTTCGCGGATGCCAGCGGCTTCTCTCCGGCTTCGGTGAGCTCGCCGCAGGACCTGATCCAGCTGGCGGAGGCGGCGATGAACGATCCGGTCTTCGCCGAGATCGTCAAACAGCCCGAGGCCACGCTCCCGATCAAGGGCAGAGTGTTCAACGTCAATGGAGACCTGGGCCAGGACGGGATCATTGGAGTGAAAACCGGTTCCAGCCCGCAGGCGGGTGCCGTCTTTGTCTTCGCCGCGGATGCCAGGGCCGACGACCAGCCCGCTCGAATTTTTGGCGCCATCATGGGGTTGTCCACTCTTGCCGACGCCTTCAGCGCGGCCACCGCGCTGATCGAGGCGGTCACCCCCGCACTTCACTATCGCTCGATCCTCTCGGGCGACCAGGTGGTCGGGGAGTATGCCGCTCCCTGGGGTGACCGGGCGACCGTTTTCGCCAGCCAGGACGTGAACTGGGTCGTCTTCGACGGGATGGTGCTCCACCAGCGGCCGGACATGAGATCGACAACCGCTCCACTGCCGTCCGGATCGAGCGTCGGCGTCCTGACCCTGCAGGCCGGCGACCAGAGGACGCAGATCCCCCTGAAGACGACCGACGCCATCTTCGAGCCGGACGTATTCTGGCGCCTCACGCGCCTGGGACCCGGCGGCATCTTCTGAGGCTTCACCCGTTTTTCCGGGTGGCGGCGTCTTTACCATTGGCATGCTGATGGACCCCGCGCTGACCCGCGTCATCGAGCGGTGCCGAGAGGGTGACCGGGACGCATTCGAAGAGGTGGTGAATCGATACGGCCTGCAGGTGCTGCGGACCGCGCGCCTGATCGTCCGGGATGAGGCGGTGGCCGAGGACGTCTGCCAGGAGACCTTTCTGAAGGCCTGGCGCCGCATCCGGACGCTGCGTGACGAGGAACCGGGCCCGTGGCTGAACCGGATTGCCACCAACGAGAGCATCTCGGCCTGCCGCAGGCGCAGCCGCTTCCAGGTCCTGGCAGAGCGCTTTGGCCGGTTCGGTGGGGTGAAGCGAGAGGTCTCAACCGAGGCCCGGCTCGACCTCGCCCGGGCGCTGGACCAGCTCGCCCCCGACCACCGGGCCGCGATCGTGCTGCATTACTACCAGGATCTCAGCGTCGAGGAGACTGCCAGCGCCCTGGGGGCGCCGGTGGATACGGTCAAGTCCCGGCTCAAGACGGCGCTACGGCGGCTGCGCGAGCTCACCGGTTCAGAGGAGGTCTCATGAGCGACGATTTCGAGCGCAGGCTACGCGAGCACCTGCACCACGAGGCTTCGCAGGTCCCGCAGCTTCCTCGCGAGCTGCGAGGCCGAATCCGCAACGGCGTCCAGCCGCGCCCGCGATTCGGCATGCGCGCACCCCAGCTGGCATTCGCGGCGGCGGCCGGGGTGCTCGCGGGCGCCCTGTTTTTTGGCGTCCGTAACCAGCAGGTCATCATCAACGCCCTGCCTGCGGGCATCCGCCAGCTGATCCAGCCCACTCCCACGCCTCAGCCGTTTGTCTGCACGGACCGCTCCGGCGGCAACCCGAGCGTGTCGACCCAGGTCACCGATATTCGCTGGGCGCGCCACGACGGCTACGACCGGGTGGTCGTGGACTTCAGCTCGGGGATACCGTCCTACGACCTGACCCGTCAGCCGACGGCGAATTTTGTCCAGGATCCGAGCGGGCAGCCGGTCACGCTTGACGGATCCGCCGGCGTCAAGCTGATCCTGCGAAACACGGACGGCTCTCCGAGCCTTGCCCGGGACAGCAAACCGGGATTCCCGGCGCTACGGGAGGTTACCCAGCTGGGCGTCTTCGAGGGTGTGCTGACTTACGGTTTGGGCCTTGCGGCTCCCACCTGCGAACGCGTCCTCGAGCTCAGCGGTCCGCCAAGACTGGTGATCGACTTCGCCACATCCGGGCCCGCCCCCAGCGCCTCGCCGACTCCGACACTCGCCCCGTCGGCGACCGCGCTCGGCCAGTTCCAATGCGTGGACGCAAGCGGCGGCATGGATGCCGGTCCAGTCCAGCTCAAGGCGATCCGGACGGCGCACCAGCCGGGTTACGACCGTATCGTCTTTGAGTTCAGCCCGGGTACCGGCGCCGTTCCCCCTTACACGGTGACACGCCAATCCTCCACCCATTTCGTCAAAGATCCGAGTGGCCAGCCGGTCACTCTTAAGGGCTCTTATGGCCTGCGCCTGGTGATGAGGAACACCACGGCGTACGGCGCCTACCAGGGCAGCTCCGACCTCACGCCCGGGCTCCCGGCGCTCCTCGAAGCGGCCCAGCTCGGCGACTTTGAAGGAGTGAACAGCTGGGGATTGGGCCTGGCCCGGAATTCGTGCATGCGGGTCCTCGAGCTGAGCAACCCGACCCGCCTGGTGATCGACATTCAGACCCCCTAGATCGGGCATGCGCCCCGAATTGCCGGCATTGGCTGACAGGGCCATCCCATGCCATCCTGAGGGTGGAGGAAGAATGCCATGGACAAACCCGACGAGTCGACGAGCCTGAAGGGCGAGGGCGAGAAGGTAGCTGCGGCCGGCGGTGTCGAGCGGACTGGACTCGAGTGCCCAACCTGTGGCGACCGGTTCCCGTCAGCCGACGCCCTCGAAGAGCACAAGCCTATTCACAAAATCGCCTGACGTCGCGCCGGAGATCAAGCCCTGATCGGTCGGCGCCGTCAGGGGCTCTGCGGGATCCGATTCACGACCCCGGGATAAACCTTGATCACCGACGTGCGGTGGAACTTATAGGTGTGCACGCCGCTGCTCGAGCTGTCGTCGTCTACGGAAAGTTGAGCGTTCGAGTCTGGGAACGACATCGTCAGCTGGTGGGTAAGGCCGTTGCCAAAGTCAAAGAGGACGACGACCGGCGAGCCGGTGTAGGTCGTGTTCCGCGTATGCCAGTCGCAATCGGACGGCGAGCATTTCCCGTAGCCATGCACGGTCAGGACATCGCTCTGGTTGGTGATGATCAGCTTGGTGATGCCCGGTGTGCTCGAGTCGTCATTGACCCAGTTACCGGCGAACTGGGCCGCCAGGCTGGGCGTCGCAGCCGTGGTCGGCGCGGTGCTCAGGCTGGGTGAGACCGAGGCCGACGCCGACGCAGATGCCGAAGCCGACGCCGATAAGTGCGCCGCTGGAGCAGTCGGCGAGGTGGCCGCGGTCGGCGTGGAGTTGAGGCCGAGGGTGCGGCTGGCGAATATCCAGAGCGGAACGGCGACCGCAAGCAGGGCGATGGCCCCCAGGACAATCGGAACGATCCCGGACGGTAGCAGCGCCGTCTGCCGCATCGCGCCCACCCGGGCGATGGGCGGCTGACCCTCGGGCTGCACCCGGACGTTGAAGGGATGGGTCTGCGGCGAGCCCATCCACATCCGTTTTCTGGCGCGTAGCCGCACCCGCGCCGGCGCCACGTCGCCGGGCGCGATGTTGAGTGCCGGTGGACGCAGCTCGAACTCGAGCTGGCTCTCCGGGTCGCTGGCGCTCAATTCGGCCTTCAGCGGCAGGTTGCCGTTGTTCGCGATGGTCAGGCCGTGCTCAGTCCGGCGATGGCCCTGCGACGTCTGTGGAACCAGCTCGGCGACCGCGATCTCGCTGAAGGCGGACACGGTGAGGAGGCCCTCCTCGACGGCCCTTATCGTCGGGTCCTCTCGCGAGGTTGCCGTGATGCGCAGGCTCATTGGTCCTGGGGGTGTGGCCGATGAGCGTGGTGGCTGGAGGGTTACGTGGACAGTCCCCTCGGCTCCGGGGAAGAGAGAAAGGCTCGAGGGCGTTACCGTCGCCCAGGCCGAGGCGGGTCCGACAACGGCGACCGTGAACTGGTCGACCACGGTGCCGCTATTTCGGACCGCGATCTCGCAGCCGACGGCCGCCCCGGGGGTGACCGCGAGCGCTCCTGGCCGCATGACGGCACTCAGCGCGATCCGCCTCGCTTCCTGACGCTGCGCCGCCACCTTCGGTCCGGGCGGGCGAGCCTCGATCTCCGGCGGGGGAGCCTGCTGCCAGCCGAGGTAGGCGCCACAGGACGCGTTGGCGCAGAACGTGCTCCCGTCGCTGTTCTGGGCTCCGCAATTCAGGCAGGTCGGCATGATTCCCCTCGGTTCGTAACGGCGACTAACTCTGCGCTTCGGTAGCCGAGAAAGTCAAGACCTTGCCGGACTCAGGTCGGCTTTCGTTGAAACCCTTCCGGCGAGCGCAGGCCGAAACCGGAAGAGCGGTCGAAGGCGATGTGTGCGAGCCAGGCTAACCCGGCGACCACCCATGATGATGATCGCAGCAGGGCAAGGGCCACAGCGATCAGCGCCAGCGGCATCCAAAAGCGATGCACCGCGTTGTAGAGCGGCACCGCCCGGGGATGGATCTGTCCCCGGGCGAGCCCGGGCGCCCCTCCCAGGAGCAGGGGCAGGTCTGGAGCGATCGCGAATACGATCATTGTCAGCACGCTGGCGCTCCGACTTGTAATCAGGAAGATCCCCAGGCCGGCAGCGAGCAGGCCCAGGGCAAGGTACGCGACGCGTGGGACCCGATAACGCATGCCGATAGGACGATAGGCTACCGAGTCAGGTCAGGCGACCGCGATTTCCTCCACAGCTGCAGGCTGGGCGACCAGCCGTCGATTGACCACCAGCACGCAGCTCAACGCCGCGACACCGAGCACGACCACCGCCAGGGCGACGGTCGGGCGCAAGGCGGTGACATAGCCGCTGACGAATACGTCGTGAATCAGCTGTTGAACCCTTCCCGCCACCTGCGCCGGGAGACCCTGCGGCAGCGAAGCCCCGGTCTGGCCGCGACCAACCTGTAGTCCCGATT
>VBDY01000154.1 GCA_005882775.1 Chloroflexota bacterium
AGGACGAGTGTGACACTGCTGCCCACGCCGCACAAGTTGAATACGAAGAGTGCAGTCTGAGCACTGTACGACAACGGTGGAATCGATCGAGCCAGCGGTGCGTCAACCAAGGCGGACACGGCAGTCACTGCAACGAACCCGGCCAGCCACGCCCATCCGGCCCGAGGCCCGAAGAAAACGAGAGCGCTGAGGGGAGCCAAAAACGACCACATGACGACCGCACTACCCTTGACATAGCCACCGAGGCTCGCCTGAAGCACCGCGGGCAGCAGCAAGATGAGGAGCAATATGAGCTCGCGGAGCCGCCCGAGCTCGCGGCTCCGCATCAGTCGGAGTCCAACCAGAGCCGCCACCACGGCGAAGGCACCCGGGACGGCCCCCGACAGAGGACGGCCCAGCAGGGCATACGCGATGGCCCACAAAAGGCCAGCCACAGCCCCCGAAGCCGTGACGAGAAGGAACAATCCAGACGCCAGCCGGTCGTCGTCGCGCGCGCCGGGTTTGGCGGCCAATTCAGATGCTCGCCGGGCCCATTGTGAGGCAGTAGCCAGCATCCTCGCGATGTTACTCGGGCGCGGATCCTGGTTAAGCGCTGGGGTGTGTCTCGTACATGCGGACCGCGACGATCGCCGCCCCGGCCGCCGTGATGCCGGCCACTACCCAGATCGCGGCGACCAACCCGAAGAGGTCGGCGACAGCCCCAGATAGCAGCGCGCCGGCCACGAATCCAGCATCGCGCCACAACCTATATACGCCGACTGCCGATGCTCGCCAGGCCGGATGAGCGACGTCGCCGACTGCTGCCAACAGTGTGGGGTATGCCATGGCGGTCCCAACACCCAGTCCGATCGCTCCGATGGCCCACACGGCAAAGCCCTGACCCAACGCGATCAGGCCAAGCGACCCCGCCTGGACGGCCAGCCCCCAGGCGATCAGCCGCTTGCGGCCGATTCGATCGGAGAGGGCACCGGTGCCCAACTGGCCCACCCCCCAGACGAGCGGATAGAGAGCGACGAGGACACCGGTTTGCGCCAGGGACAGGCCTCGCTGGGTGAAGAAAAGCGGGAATAGCCCCCAGGCCATGCCGTCATTGAGGTTGTTCGTCAAGCCAGCCGCGCAACTGGCGGAAAGCGCGCGCTCGCGAAGGCTGGTTTCGATGAAGATCTGGCGCATAGAGATCCTCGGCTGACCGCTCCTACCGCCAGTCGCATCACCCTCGAAGCGGGCGTGGCCGCGCGTCTCGCGCACCAAGAAAACTGAGAGACCCAATCCGAGGCCCGCGTATGCCACGCCGAAGAAGAAGGGTTGCGGGCGAAGGCCGGCGTGCTGGGCGACGAACCCGGTCAGGTAGGCGGTCACCGCCAATGCGCCGTAGCCCGCAGCCTCGTTCAGGCCCATAGCCAGGCCCCGCCGCACAGGACCAACGAG
>VBDY01000155.1 GCA_005882775.1 Chloroflexota bacterium
GGTAAGGGGCTTATGAGCTGATCTGTAGAGGTCGTGGGCCAGGGGTTCGGTCTGCTCGGGCCCGATCAGGTCGGGACGAGCTGCTCCGCCGGGGAGGACGGCTCCGCCACTGAACAGCGCCAGCGGCTTTGGGCCATCAAGGAGCAGATAGGAGAGGTGCTCGGGTGTGTGCCCGGGAGTTGCCAGAGCCCGAAGTGTCAATCCGCCGAGGTCGACCTCTTCCCCATCGCCGAGCCCGCGGTACTCGGTAGCTAGATGCGACTCGCGGGGTGCGATGATGGCCGCCCCGAAGGCGGCCAGCTCCCGGCTGCCCGAGATGAAATCGGCGTGGAGATGCGTCTCCACTGCAAACGCCATCCGCAAGTTGAGGTCATCCGCAAGCTTCAGGTAGGGGTTCGGGTCCCGAGAGGGGTCCAGGACCAGCGCCCGACCATCGCCGAGAGCCACCAGGTAGGAGGAGTTTCCCAGGCCCTCGTCGACAAGGGGCAAGATCTTCGAGCTGTCGACGTTGACGGCAGGCCCGCTCATCAGTTCGCCGGCTTGAGGCCACCTATTAGGATGTAGCCGAGGTAAGGAACTGCCCTGTTGATGCGCGGCATCAGCCAGGCCATCTTGCGCAGGTAGGCGAGCCGCGACATACCACGAAGCATGCAGGCGGCAGCGTTGACGAAACCCTCGTCCTGGATGAAGCCACGCGGGGTCATCATCTCGAATGGCCCGGAGCGCACCTCAGTGGCAGACAGGCCGGCATCCTCATAGATGCGCACCCAGCCGTCGAGCTGGTCGAGTTGCATTCCCGGACAGACCTGCCCGAGGAAGATTTCACGCGCTTCTTCGGTCGGGGGCTGACGCCAGAAAAACTCGGTGGCAAGCACCATCCCACCCGGCCGGCACACCCGGACCAATTCTCTTGCGGCGCGCTGGCGGTCGACGAACATCGTCACCGCCTCGGCGATCACGCGGTCGAACGCGCTGTCCGCGAATCGCAGCGCGAGGATGTCGCCTTGCTCGACCTCGATCTTCTGCCCAAGGCCAGCCCGCTGGACGTTGCGCCGGGCCCGTTCGAGCATGATCGGCGAGATGTCGATTGCGGTCACGCTGGCTCCGAACCGACCAGCCATCTGAATAGCCGTGGTCCCGACGCCGCAGCCGACATCGAGTGCCCTCTGCCCCGCCTGCAAGCGCGCCAGGTTAAAGAGCTCCTCCGTCGAGCGACGGCCACCGGGATGGATTACGCGCTTGCCGAGTACCGCCATAAACGCATATGGATCCAACGACTTGACATCGATTTTGGGACGGGTCAGCGTGGTTGCCATCTCACGACCTCCTTTCACCGATAGCGACAACCGGAAGACCTGCGGCCCTCCACTCAGGCAATCCGTCTTCCAACCTTCTGGCACGAAAACCGGCCTGCCGTAGGACACGGACCGCCTTGTGGGCGAACGCACAGTAAGGGCCGCGGCAGTACGCCACGACTTCTCTGTCGCGGGGCAGTTCGCGGAGTCTCCGGCGAAGTTCAGCCAGTGGGATCGAGATCGCAGGCGGCAGGTGACCGGCTGCGAATTCTTCCGCTGGTCGCACATCCAGTACTACGACGTCCTCTCCCCGCTTCAACCGCCGAAGCAGCTCCGCTCGCGTGACCGGCTCGAGGCTGTCGCGCGCGCCGAGGTATGCGTCGGCCAGCTGGCTGATCTCGGCACGGTGCTGGGCGGCGACACTACGCAGGTTGCGCCACATATCGAAGACCTCCGCATCCCTTAGCTCGTAGTGGATGCGGGTTCCGTCGCGCCGCCGGCGAACAAGGCCGGCCTCGCGCAGAACCTGTAAATGCTGGCTGGTATTAGCGACGGAAAGTCCAGTCTCAGCCGCCAGTCGTTCTACGGTGCGCTCACCGTTGGCGAGGATGTCGACGATCTCGAGCCGGCGGCCGTTCGCCAACGCTTGCGCCAATCGCGCGAACTCATCGAAAAGCGCCGTCTTGGCTCCTCGGCGATCCCGTTCGCGAGAGGCCTCGCTTGTCTGGGGCATGTCCATTCCTCCCGGGTCGCCGTCGCTCGGTCTATTCAACTACCTAATTGAATACTTGAAGACTAGCTGTGCCGACCGGGCAATGTCAAGCCCGCCCTGGTCCTACGGCCGCGGACCGCGGCTCGTCTAGCCCGCCATCCCTTCGGCCGCGCGCTCCGCGGCTCGTCTCCTATGCAGACCCCTCCCGGGTGGACCGACTCGCGCTCCAGTTCCCTAAGCCAAGTAGCCACCGAACCTAACGTGTCGTCGGATCGCCCATAATTGTGGCTTCCAGCGTGTCATCCACCGGCGAGACTGCGACGCATTATCTGGCTCTTCAAGTCGAAGACCTCCATGTCAGTTATGGTCCAAAGCGGGCGGTTGATGGCGTGTCCCTCGAAATCAGCGAGGGCGAGATCTTTGGCCTGCTCGGCCCGAACGGAGCTGGGAAGACAACCACCCTCAGCGC
>VBDY01000156.1 GCA_005882775.1 Chloroflexota bacterium
CCGCGGCCAGAATGCCCGCCGCGATACCGCTGAGCCCGCTGAGGATGACCGACCGCCGGCTGAAACCGCTGGCCGCGGGGCTGCTCGCAGCCCGCTCGCGCACCCAGCCGTTGATCGACCCCTGCATCCGGTGGAGGAACTCCTGGGAAGGGAGGCCGGCGCCCGGCTTGGCGGCGCGAAGCATGGCCGCCGTCTGCCGGGCCCGCAGGGCGTCCTCATCCGGCAACGGCGTCCGCTCCGGACGCTGATCGTTCAGCAGGTCTTCGACGTGGCGGTCTAGCTGCTCGGGGTCGTCGTTCATCAGTTCCTCTTTCGCTCCCGTCCTGCCCGGTTCAACGCCCGGAATTGCAAGACCTTGACGTTCACCTCGCTGAGCCCGAGCTCATGCGCTGTCTCCCTCACCGAATAACCACGCAGAAAGCGGAGCTCGAGCACGCGCCGGTATGTATCCGGCAAGGAGGCGAGCAGGGCGTCGACCCGCAGGGTCGCCTCCTGATTTTCCCGGGCTGCCGGTGCCCGGCCAACGTCCTCGCCCAGGTCGGTCAGGTCCTCGGCGTAGTACTGCCGCCAGTGGTCGGCCAGGGTGGTCTGGGCGACCTTGTACAGCCAGCTGCGCAGCTCCGGGACCGAGACGTCGGCCCGCATTCCCTGGATCGCTTTCATGAACACCTGTGACGTAAGATCCTCCGCGTCCGGCCGGTTGCCGACCCGGCTGTAAACGTACTGGTATATCGCCGTTACGTGCGTCTGATACGCCCAGACCAGGTAGTCCTGGTCGGGAACCGCCGCCTGCGGCAGCGGCAGCACCTTTGCCCGGGGTTGCCCGACCCGGCTATCGGCTTCTCCCTCGGGCATGGCTCCTTTTATATACGGTTCCCGGTTACCGCACCAGGTTTGCGGGAATACTAATGGTCAGGAAATGCTTCGATATCATGGAGGATCGAGTTAATGGGAGCTGACCGCCGCTACGACGTCATCATCATCGGTGGCGGCCCCGCCGGACTGACTGCAGCCCTCTATGCCGGCCGGGCACGGGTGAAGACCATCCTGCTCGAGCGCGGGGTGCCGGGCGGCCAGCTGCTGAACACCGACGCCATCGAGGATTACCCGGGTTTCGACCACATCACGGGCGCCGAGCTGGCCGACAAGATGACCGAGCAGGCAAAGAAATTCGGAGTCGAGACGGCCACCGCCACCGTCACCGGGATCCGGTCGGAAGGCGACACCAAGGTGGTGGAGACAGACAGCGGCGCCTACCGGGGCGACTATGTGATTCTGACCGCCGGCGGGGAGCCGAAGAAGCTTGGCATCCCCGGTGAGACCGAGTTCCAGGGCCGTGGAGTCTCGCAATGCGCGGTCTGCGACGGCGCCTTCTTCAAGGAGCAGGAGGTGGCGGTCGTCGGGGGCGGCGACGCCGCCGTGGAGGAGGCCGTATTTTTGACCCGCTATGTGAAGAAGGTCTACCTGATCCACCGGCGCGACCAGTTTCGGGCGCAGGCCATCCTGATCGAGGCGGCGAAAAAGAACCCGAAGGTCGAGATCATCCTGGACACCGAGGTGACCGCGGTCAACGGGGTGGACGGCGAGGTGGTCAGCGTCACCCTGAAGAATGTGAAAACCGGCGAGACCAAAGAGCTGAAGGTGACCGGGATCTTTATCTTCATAGGCTTTCAGCCGAACACGCAATTCTTCGACCACCGGGAGCACATGCAGCACGACCCGCTGGGGTTCCTGATCACAGACAGCACCATGCAAACAAGTGTGCCGGGGGTGTACGCGGCCGGGGACGTCCGCTCCCAGCTGACCCGCCAGATCACGACCGCCGTCGGGGATGCCACCACGGCCGCAATCGACGCGGTCAAGAAGCTGGAGGCGCGCAAGCACCAGCCGAGTCCGGTGCCGGTGGACGCCTACGGCCAGACGGCGAAGGCCGCGGGCCAGTCCGCCCAGGCGGCCACCCAGGCCAAGCAGGCCGCCGGCTAAATCCGAAGCGGGCGCCTTCATCTCCCGCCAGACGGCGGCTATAGTGGAATCGTGAACCTGATCGCCCTGATCAAGGAGCGGGCGAAGTATTACAAATGCCTGGCCTGCTCGCAGGCGCTGACCGACTGCGAGGTGAAGCTACTCAACGAGAGCGAGGGACACTGCACGGTTGAGGTGACCTGCGCCAACTGTGGGGTCAGCTTTGTGGCGGTGCTGCTCCTCAAGAAACCCAAGCATCCGGAAGGCCTGCCCAAGGTAGCGGCAGAAGGCCCGATCAGCGGGGACGAGCTCCTTGACGTGCACCAGCGGCTCCAGGACTTCCGCGGTTCCCTGCGCGAACTCCTGCGGGTGCGCGGCGGGCGGTAGCCCCCACCCCGACCCTCCCCCCGTAGGGGAGGGAGACAATACTCGGAGATCACCCGAACTTAGAATTAGCCCCGTGATCTATTTCGACCATTCGGCTACCACGGCCCTGGATCCCGAGGTTCTCCAGGCGATGACGCCCTACCTGACCGAGGAGTTCGGTAATGCCTCGAGCGTCTATGGACTGGGGCAGCGCGCCCGGCAGGCCATCGACCAGGCTCGCGACGAGGTGGCGGCCTTTTACGGCGTGCAGGCCAAGGAGGTGATCTTCACCTCCGGCGGCACCGAGGGCGACAACCTCGCCTTACGTGGGGTGGCCTACCGCAATCGCGACCGCGGTCAGCATCTGATCACCTCGACGATCGAGCACGACGCCGTGCTCCGCTCAGCCGACGGACTCGAGGCGGAAGGCTTTGAGGTGACCCGGCTGCCGGTCGATCGCCACGGCCTGGTCGATCCTAACGACCTGGCCCGCGCCCTGCGCAAGGACACAGTCCTGGTCAGCATCATGCACGCGAACAACGAGATCGGGACCATCGAACCCCTTGCAGAGCTGGTGGCGGTGACTCGCGCGCACAGCAGCGCCTACTTCCACACGGACGCGGTCCAATCGACTGGGAAGATCCGGACCAGGGTTGATGAGCTCGGGGTTGACCTGCTCTCCATGTCCGCCCACAAGCTCCACGGCCCGAAGGGCGCCGGCTGCCTGATCGTCCGCTCCGGAGTCCGGCTGGAGCCTCAGATGCTGGGCGGCGGCCACGAGCGTAACCGCCGCGCCGGAACCGAAAACGTGGCCGGGATCGCCGGCCTGGCCAAGGCGATCACGATCGCGGACCGGGACATGGTGACCAATGCCGAGCACACGACCCGCCTGCGCGACCGGCTGATCGACAGCGTGCTCGACCGGATCCCGCACTCGGAGCTGACCGGACATCCGACCAGGCGGTTGCCTCATCACGCGAGCTTCCTGTTCCAGGGAGTGGAGGGCGAGTCCCTCCTCCTGCAGCTCGACATGGAGGGGATCGCCGCATCGTCGGGATCGGCCTGCACCTCCGGGTCACTGGAGGCCAGCCACGTGATCCTGGCGCTCGGCTATGCGCGAGAGCGCGCCCTGGGCAGCCTGAGGCTGTCACTTGGCAAAGGGAACACCGAGGCCGAGGTCGAGCTGCTACTCGACCGCCTGCCCGGGATGGTGGCCCGGCTGCGCGCGATGGCGCCGATCTCGGCGGCCTGACGGTGGCCGAGACTTTTTACTCGGTTGACGACGCCAACGCCCTGCTCCCCACGGTCCGGCCGCTGCTCGAGCGCATCAGAGCCCAGCAGGCCGAGCTGGCCAAGGACAAGTCGCTGGCACTGGTGCGCGAGAAAGCGGCTCAGAATGGCGGCGGTACGCCATCCCGTCACCTGTCGCAGCTGGCCCAGACAATGGAGAAGGACCTTCGACAGCTGCAGGAGTGGGGAATCGTGCTGCGCGACCCGGCCACAGGCCTGATCGACTTCTTTCACAAACGGGAGGGCGAGACGGTGTTCCTCTGCTGGCGGTTGGGTGAGGGGAAGATCGAGTGGTTTCACCCGGTCAACACCGGGATCGCCGGGCGGGAGCGACTCTAACTACAGGACGCCCAGGCTGCCCAGCAGATAGATCCCCAGGATAAACCCGGAGATGCAGGTTCCCGCGATGCCGAGGATCCTTCCTGTCCTGGCTCGGTCCTCACCCTGAAACTCGTGGGGGCGGCCACGGACGGCGCCAAGCGCCTGGACCGAGATCACGACGGCGACGATGCCGCAGACAAACGCGAGGACTTCGAGGGGCAGGAAAAAGGGGACCAGCGAAAAACCGAAGGCGGCGATGCCAAGGGCAACGGCGGCGGTGGACAGGCGGTGCACCGGTCGTTTTGGGGTGACCCCCTCAGCCTCCGCCAGCTGGTCCAGGGCCGCCAGAGGCCCACTGGTTGCCACCACCTCGGGAAGCGCTTTTCGCAAGGCGACCTGGGCACGGTCAGCGATCGCCTGCCTCCTGAACACGGGCAGCTCATTGCGGCGCGCTGCATAGGCCACGACCAGCCGCCGCAACGCGGCGTCCACCGGCGGGATAGGCCCGGGCACACCCGTTACCGATGGCGCTGAAACCGAGGGCTTTCCCCAGATCGACGCAGCCGGCTCGGCCTGCCCGGGCGGAGTCGATGGCGGAAGGCTGGCCAGGTCAAACAAGCTGACCCGATCGCGCTCCCGGACCACCAGGGTGCCGGCCGCAAAGTCGCCCAGGCGCTTGTTCTTGACGTTCAGAAAGATGGCTATCACCCCAACCGCATACCCGACCGGAAGGAAATCGACAATCCGGACCAGGTTGCGGATGGCTGCCTGGCTGAAGCGCAACGGCTCACCCTGGTCGCCGACCACGCGCAGTCGTAGCGCTCGCTTGCCCAAGGTCTGGCCTGACCAGATCGCCTCGAGCGCCCAGAAATAGCCGAACAGCAAAATGAAGCTGACCAGGATAAAGATCAGCAGCGCCAGCCGCTGGTCGCCGGTGGTCTTCCCAACGGCATTGGCGGCATAGAGCAGTACAAGGAAGATGGCGACCAGGACAGCCATGTCTATCGCCTGGGCTAGAAAGCGGCTGCCGAGCCCCGCCACCGGGTACTGGAAGGAGACCCGCTCGGGGGTGGAAACGACCAGGTCATCAGAATCGACGGGCTGCACGCCAGCAGTCTAGCCCGAACAAACAGGACCGATTCCGGCCGTGTCAAGCCTGTTACCAGGGCTGCGTCATCATGGTGGAGCAATGCGGGTCGACGAGTTCGTCACACGCAGGCGGCCCGAGTGGGAGCGCCTCGAAGCCTTACTGCATCGCGCAGGCGCCGGCGGTCCCCTGGGACTCCGCGCCCGTGAAGTCCTGTCGCTGGCGGCGCTCTACCGCAGGGCGACCGCGGACCTGGCCAGGGCACAGCGCGACTGGCCAACCGAACCGGTCGCGAGCTACCTGAACGGACTGGTGGCGCGAGGGCACGCCGCCGTCTACCGGCCGCAGCGCGAGGCGGGCAAGGAGCTGGGAATCTTCTATCGGCGCACCCTGCCCCAGACCTATAGAGCAGCCGCCCCCTTCCTGCTGGC
>VBDY01000157.1 GCA_005882775.1 Chloroflexota bacterium
CCGCACGGACCCCATTCACGGCGAAATACCCCTCCTGGAGTAGAGCCATTCGCACGACGAAGTCGTTCATTGCTCCTCGCATGGCCTCGACATGGTCGAAAGCGGCCAGTCCGGCTGGAACCCCGCTACCCTCGAGCGTCGGGGAGACCCGCGCCTGAATCCTCGGGCCGAAATAGATACGACTGGGAGGTTCCGAAACTCCCGCCAAGATGGTGTTTCCCACCTCGACGCTAAAGCTGCGGCGGATCAGGCGCGGATAACCGTTTCGATCAAATACCGCGGCCTGAGCATGTCCCGATATGAATGCGACCACCCGGGGCTGGAACTGGCCGGCGACCGCGTAGGCATGGGGGGCAGTAATCGCCGTGGAGCCACCCCGGAGGAATCGAATCGATCCATCTCCGAAGTCGATGACCCAACGTTGAACGGACCAGTCGATAATCGCCATGCTGAGGTACAGGTTGAGATCATTGGCTAGAGCACCGGTTAGCGCGGCCGAGATATTCGCAGGCGTCCCGGCGGCCGGAGTTTCCGGCGCCAGAGCCACCTGGAGGTCGAGGCTTAATCGAGCCTGGGCGCTCGCCAACGTTGGCACTCCCACGGGCGTGGATGTGGGTGTTGGGCAGAAGAGGTTTGTCGTCCCCAAGTTCGGGCCTGGGCTGCCTGGTGGCATGGCGTTGAGCTGGATATCCGTGGCCCGGTCATAAACATAGACGGCCCAGACCCATGGGCAATTTGGCGACAAAGTGGGAAACGCCCGCCATTGTGAGTAGTACGGCGCTTGATATGAAGATCCGACTGGTGCCGGGACGTTACCCGATGCGTCCGTCACCTGTGCATAGACGAAGGCGTGGCCGTCCAAGCCCGAGACGGAGGTGATTGACACGACAGCGAACTCCCCACTGCCCGCGTGGGCGGGACCAGCTACGAGGCCCGTCGCGACGATAGCCGCAGCGATGACAACCGGAAGCCTCAACGCCTGACCTCCGCCACCGAGTGCAGCTTGAGTTGAATTTCCCGAGGCATGCCAAACCAGCGCATGAGTCCGCTGTCCTGCGCCACATCCGCCTGGATGCAAATGGACGGGCGGTCCAGTCGATGCCCGGTGAACGGATCGCGTGCCGGCACCTGATTGACGACTATGAAATTGGCGGTGGCCGCGATCGACGCGGCGCCGGCGTCTCCACCGATAGCTGCGCCAAGCTTCCGAAGGTTCCGATACAGGAACAGCCGACCGACAGACTCTGCCCGGGTGCCGTCAAGCCGAATCAGACCAGTCTGTGCGTAGTACCGGGCGTCGACAACACCGGCAGCGCTCACTGCAGCCATGTCAAGCGCCGAGCGGATCCTCAGCTGTTGCATCTGGACCGAGCCAAGCTCGACCGCCACGCTCATCACAAGCAACAGGGTGGGAAGCAGCAAGATGGTGTACAGAATGGTCTGGCCAGCTTGTCGCTTCATCAGTGGTTCACCTCGCCCCGGGCAACGTACGCTGACGTCAAGACCAGGTCGCGGCTGAACAAGAACGGTATCGCGATGTGTCGGTGACTGCGGAGCTGAACCGTGATCGGTTGTCCCCAGCGAACCACAGTTGGATTCACTGAGACCTGGATCAGTGCTGGGTCGAGACCCGCCGCTTGAAGCTCCAGCTGGATGCGCTGCCGCACCAGGGCGTCGTCTTCGCCCTGCGCCCCGGCGATCCGAGCACCGGCGGCCGCAGCAGACTGCTGACCAATCCAGAGATGGACGAGCCCGCCCATCTCGATGATGCCGAAGAGAATTGGAAGCAGCATGAACGACACGGCCAGAATCGCTTGAAGTGTCTCCTGCCCGTGCTGCCGTGAGCGAGCCCCGGTCATTGCGTCTGACTGAGCCGCTGGACCATCTGCCCGATCTTGGCCACGAGGCCGTTGTTCCAGGCCATCACACCGACCACCAGAGTGCCCAGAATTATTGCCGCACCGATGACCCATTCGAGTGTTGACTGACCGCGTTGGTTGCGCATGAGATCCCCCTTGAAGACTTACCGATTGCCTGGCAATTTCGACAGACGCGACCGCTAACCGAACGCCCGATGGACGATGCCCCAGAAGAGCGGAATCATGATGAGGATGACGAACTCTGGGAGGTACACCCCGGCAAGGACACCCAGAAGCTTGGTCCCGACGCGCGCGGCCTCAGCCGTTGCCCGGTTGCGCTGGTTCATCCGAGCCATGAGCTCCTGGTCGTGAAGCAACCGCTGAAGCCCGATTCCGAGGCGGTGACCCTGCGAAAGCGCTGCGATGAAGAGCCGGACATCGTCAATACCGATACGTCCGCTCATCTCCTCCAAAGCCTCGTCAAGGGAGAGGCCAAGACCATAGCGTGCCAGTGCCGCGCGCACCTCCGTCGCAAGGATGGGCTGGTCCATTTCGTATTGGTCTTGGGAGGCGATCAGGTGCAGCGCCCGCTCAAGGGGAACCCCGGCGGTCACGAAGGCGCGGACGAGTCCGATGAAGTCTGGAAGCTCGGTCAGAACCTGCCGTTGCCGCCGGCGTCGTCGGTTGGACAGGTACCGATTCGGGGCGATGTAACCGACCCAGCCCAGCAGGGGTATCAGGGGAGTCAAGCCGCTGTCAAGCGGCAGCAGGATCAGGCCGGCGACCACACCGGTACCCGCCGCGGCCACTTTGAGGGCTCGAAGATCGATGCCCGTGAATCGGTCTGGGTTAACCCCACTCTGGATGAGGAAGTCCCGATTCACTTTGACGGGCCGCAGACGCAGCCGGTTGGCCCACATTAATGCCAGCGGGCGGCCCCAGCGCTCGTACCACGATGCGCTCTGACGTTGGTGCTGGCGCCATTCGGGAGGTGAGAAGGTGCTTGCCTTCACCAGGCCGTCGCGAATCAATGAGCCGTGGCGGAGGCTGGCAAGAGCCAGCGCACCGAATAGTACCGCCACCGCAAGCGCCAGCGCTCCCAGCTCGGCAGTCAAAACGCCACCCGGCTGATGCGAAAACTCAAGTAGAGGCCCAGGACCTCAAGGACCGCCGCAACCGGTACCAGGATGTACCGGCCCGCGGCTGTCTCGTCAAGCGCGCTGAGCAACTCTGGGCTCAAGAGGCGTAAATACAGGTACATCCCGGGCACGATGATTGCCAGCAGGATCACCTGAAGGCGCTGCCCAGAAGTTCTGGCTTGAACCTCATCGCTCAGCTGCACGTTGAATTGGACCGTCGACGCAAGCTCTGAAAGTAGGCCTCGGGCTGTCAGGGTCGGCAGATTGTTGGCGCAGCAGATCGCCAACAGGTTCCAGACAAGGCCGAGGTTGCGGCTGCGAACACTCTTACGAATCTGTGCAAGGCTCTGCTCGAGGGGAACATCGAGCATGAATCCCTGAATAGCTGAGTCCAGATCTTCGCGGATCCATGGATCCGTGATAGCCAGGCGGGCCTGGCGCAAGGCTTCGAGGTAGGTGGTGCCGGCCGCAAGGGCGGCCAGGACCGTGTGAAGCAATCGAGGAGCCTCCGCCTCGCTGCGACGTGTATGTTGGTGCACAAGAAATCGCAGATACAGCCGTGGTGCGAAGAATCCAACGGCCCCACCCACACAGGCAAGCACCGGCGATTGCAGAAGACCGGCCCCAAACAGGCATATCGGAATGAGGACACCGGCCGCCGCATATCGTGCGGGATTTGCCTCGACGCGGGCCTGCCTCAGCTGTGCGGCGTGGCCCTCGACCCAGCGTGTGATCCGTGCACGCGCCGCCGTCGAGCCAACCGGCCGCTTGAGGAAGACAAGCGCCAGCACCATGACGGCGAAGGCTGCACAAAGCGAGGCTAGGAAATCCATCTCATTCCTTGGAGTTCGAGCTTGCGAACCAGGCGTGGGCCTGGCCGGTATTCAGCCACCGGCGCGAAGTTGACCTGTAAACGAGCGCCGACGCTGATTGGCTCGCTTCGAAAGATTGGGAAGAGTTGATAGTGCGCATCGCCGTCGACGCCTCGGAGCTCCGAGATCTCCATTACGCATCGCCGACCGTCCCGCAGCCGTGCGACGTGAACGATGAGGTCGAAGACCTGGCCGATGTAGCGGCGGATTTCGGACGGGCTCAATTGGTTGAAATCTCGGCTGATGAGGAGCTCAAGCCGGGTTAACGCATCAAGGGCACTGCTCGCATGGATGGTCGTGGCGGATCCGTCGTGCCCCGTGTTTAGGGCTTCTAGTACGTAGTAGGCTTCCTTGCTGTGGCGAATCTCACCGATGATCAGGCGGTCCGGGCGCATCCGAAGCGCGTTTTGGACAAGGTCGGCCACGTCTAGCCGCCGATCCTGAGTGCCTTTTCCGCCCAACTCGTTCGAATGAACGCATTCGAGCTTCACCCAGTGCGGGTTGTCTAGCTCGAGCTCGGCCGTGTCCTCGATAGTGATAATCCGCTCCTCGGCTGGAAACGCGCTAACTATCGACCGCAGGAGGGTGCTCTTTCCTGATCCCGTCGCGCCAGCTATCAGCAGGTTCGCCTTCGCAACCGCCATCGCCTCAAGGAACGCGCCCATCTGCATGGATAACCCGCCCTCGCCGACCCAGTTGGGTCCATTGCGCTCGGTCTCAGACGGGAGCAGCCCGAGCCTGAGCCGATTGAATTTTCGGATGCACAGGGTAGGGCCACCCACCGGCGCAAAGACGGCGTTCGCGCGGCTACCATCGACCATTCGAGCATCCACGAGCGGGCGGTCGAGGTTGATCTCCCTTCCTACTAGGGCAACGATCTTCTGAATCATCTGCTCGAGATGAGCCTGGTCGCGGAAATGCTCCGGCATGAGTCGTAGCTGCCCCTCGCGCTCGACATAGATTTCGTCGAACCGGTTAACGAGGATATCGGTGACCGTCGTGTCCGCCATCAGGACCTGCAATGGCCCGAGTCCGACGATATCGTCAAACAGCGTATCGACCAGCTGGTCAGACGGAATTGAAGAGGTTCTTCTGGCCACGGATTCGCGAATGCAGGATTTCAGGATCCTGGCCCGCTCCGGGTTAGTTGAAAAAGGATTGGTGACCTCAGCGTCAACCAGCATGGTGAGTTGGGCCCTGACGTAATCCTTCAGGCTGGCCGGGTTCGTGGACTCAGCCGCGACGTCAACTGGCATGACGTTTGCCGAGCAGCCAGCTCAACCGCCGATTCGCGCCGCCCACCTGGTAGCCGAGCGCTGGATAAATCGCGGCGGCAAGCCGCCAGATGGCCTGAGTGCTAGGGCCCTCGCCCTGGAGGACTAACGGATGATGACGGTTTTCGGCTGCATCGAATGCCGGATCATAAGGTATCTGTGCAGAAAGCGTGCCGCCAAGGTCTCCCATCGGTTCAGAAAAGTCCGATCGATTGCTCACCTTGTTAGCTACGTAGTGCAGCTTCGGTCCGAATCCGAGCCGTCTCAGGCCTTCGACAGACCGATACAGATCCTGTATGGCACTTGCCGCCGGCGTCACGACGCAAAAGATGCGGTCGGCCTCATCGAGCACCTGGATTTCAAAATCTCCAAGGGCCGAACCGAGGTCGACGAAAATGAACTGGTAGCCGCTCTGACGCAAGACTGCGAGGACGTGGAGCGCTTGAGCTGCGTCGAACATCCGAGACGACCCCTGCGCCGGCAGGCATTTCGGCAGGCCAAGCAGGACCTCCAGCCCAGACGCCCGGTGCGTCCGCAGGTAATCCAGGACGGGAGCTGGCTGATTGGACGTATCTGTCAGG
>VBDY01000158.1 GCA_005882775.1 Chloroflexota bacterium
GGTGGCTGCACGGGGTTCGGAGGCGGCTGCACGGGGTTCGTCTGGGGAAAGGTCAGTGGTCTTTCCTCATCGGCCGGCGCGTCCTGGTTGACGGGCTTGTCCGACGGCGTGTCTTCTTTCATCCTTGCCACTCCGATGCCTGGGTGATGTTGTCGAGGACCCATCCAAACTGTCCGGTGGTCACGGTCGCTTTGCAGTAGCTGCACACGCCCGACTCGTTGATCGAGAGCGGCGCGCCGCAGTTAGGACACTGGGTGATCTCCGCGCCCTCTCCCTCCTTGGTCCGCGCCGCTGCGCTCCGGATGAACGTCCAGTACTCCGTGAAAGGCTTGTCCTTCCGCTCGCCGAACACGATCTTATTGGTCTGCTCGTCCACCTCGTAGTCGGCGGCGCTGGCGTCGATGCGGACCGTGATCGTGTCGAAGTTCTGGTCGGTCGAGGCCTTCACGACCTCGATGCCGCCAATCACCAGGTTATCCATCAGGTTGCGCTTGTGAGCGGCCACCATCTGGTCTACCTGCATCTTCCACCGGCGGTACAGACCGTCCGACATGTAGACGCGCGCCGGCTCCAGGTTGCGGTCCATCCATGCCTTCTGCAGGGTGAAGAAAGCCGCCTGCACCCGGTCGATGAATCGCTGCTGGTTGAAGTTGGGGTCCTTGGCCTGGATCGCCGCCATCTCCTGGTCGAGGGTGTTGATGGGCTGGGCCATAGGTGCATATTGCGGTCCCCAGTTATTCGCCGACACCGGGTTGCCCAGGCTGAACCGGCGGTAGGCCTGGTAGAGCGCGAACAGGATGAACAGTACGAAAAAGATGCTCCCGCCTCCGCCGCCCAGGAAGAACAGGAACCAGGGCAGCCCACCGAGGCCCCCACCGAAGCCGCCGCCCCCGCTGTAGCCGCCACCGCCGAAGCCTCCACCTCCGCCGAAACCGCCGCCGCCACTGAAGTGGCTGCCTCCGCCGCCCCGGGCGTCCGCCAGCAGCGGGCTCATCAGGATCGCGCCCACCGCCAGCGCCAGGGCAACGCCGACCGACAACAGCCGGTCGCGATTCAACTTCACTGAGTGGGAGCCGGTGTGCCTCCTCCGGAGAGTGCCTGGCCGCAGTTGGTGCAGAACTTCGCGTTGGCCGCGTTCACTGTCTGGCATCGCGGGCATTGCACGGTCGCCCCGCTCGGCGCGGGCGCCGGCGATAGCGCCTGCCCGCAGCTGTTGCAGAATTTGGCGTTCTCGGCATTCAGCGCGTGGCAGTTCGGGCAGCGGACCTGGATCTGACCGCCTGCGGCCAGCACCTGGCCCGCCTGCCCTGCGACCAGGCCGCCCATGCCAAGGCCGACCCCGAGGAAAGCCGGGTTCACGCCGCCACCCGAGCCCGGTCCCTGCGCCAGCCCCTGGCCGGCCCCGAGCAGCGCCTCACCGGCCGCGTACTGCTGGAACCCGCCGGCCAGCTTCGTGTACTGGAGGTCTTTCAGGTAGTTCTTGAGCTTGTCCTCGTCCTCGGGCTTGAGCGTGATGGTGAAATTCCCAAGCCGCACGATCTGGAGCCCGTAGGTGTTGATGTTGCGCTGGACCTGGGCGATCGTCTCTGACTCGATCTCATCGGTGTGAGCGGCGATGCCCAGCAGCGGCCAGCCGTTTGTCACCACATGGCTGACCACGTCGGTACGGAGCGTCTTGAGCAGCTGCTCCCGCATCCAGTCGGTGATCTGGTCGTTAGTCTGCAGGTTCTGGGTTCCGACCAGGTTGACGATCAGGGACTGCGGCTCGATCACCTTGAGCGAGTACTCGCCAAACACGCGCAGGCCAACGCCCAGGTTGGTCTGCGGATCGACCACGTTGTCGATCGCCCCGCCAAACGGCAGGTTTGGAAACTCGCGGGTCGAGATGAAGTAGAGCTCGGTCCGGAAGAGGTTGCCGCCCGAGGCGGCGTCCACCAGCACCCCGAGGAATGGGATCTCGGAAGAATCGAGTGTTACCCGTCCCGGCTGGATCGTGCCCTGCACCCGGCCGTCGCGGAAGAAGACCGCCAGCTCGTCTTGCTCGACGGTGAGCTGGGTTAGCTTGCGGATGTTCATGTCGGGCCACTTGAACAGGATCTGGCCCTTGGCGGTGTCCGGCCTCGCGATGAACTCGCGGCGGACCTCCTGGCTGAATATGCTCATCGAAACCTCCGGTAACTTAGCGGTCTGACGGCCCTAGATATAACACTTGCCGTAAACATACATACCCGTCAGGCTGCCTTCCGAAGCTGAACCGGAGCTGCAGCCGTTTCCTCTTTTCGGGCAGTGATTGCGAGCACCAAAAGGAAGACCGCCGCGGCCAGGTAGTTGTCGTTCGTGAATCGCCCGCAGAGCACCACGACCGCCAGCACCACCGCGGCCGGCCCCAGCACTCCGCCGACGGTTGGGTCCTTCGCGACCCTGAACAACCCGAACAGCCCCAGCGGTATAGCGATCGCCATCTGCACCAGGGCGAAGGGAAAGGCGGCGGACGGTGACGAGACCACGTTGGTCAACAGGAGCGCCTCCCCCAGGCCGAATCCGTAGATGGGAAAGCCGGGCGGGTTTTCGAGCAGCCAGCCCACCGTGTCTCGCCAGAACGCGCCCGCGTTCCATACGAGGAACGGGGTCACCGTCAGAGCGAGCGGGAGTAGCAACCCCACCACGCCGGTCAGCATCGCGTTGCGTGTCAAGAGCCCACGACGCCATCGAAACACGAGGGCGACAGCCATCATTGCCGCGAACGGCCAGGCGAAAAACTTCAATGCCGACGCCAGGCCGAGCGCCCAGGATGCGATCGGCCACCGCCCCTCGAGCGCGAGCAGCGCTGCCAGGATCACGGGCATCAACCAGAGGATGTCGTTGCGGCCTTCCATCCACCAGAAGAACGGGTCGAGCACCAGCAGCACCGCCAGGATGTAGCGAGCCCGCCAGTTGAAGGGCAGCTTGAGGATGACGGCGAAGGCAAGGGCCGCCGCCACCAGCAGCATTGGCCGCAGGTCAACCGTCAGGCCGGCAGCGCGCTCGAGCAGATAGATCGGCACGCCGATCAGGACAACCATCGGGTAATAGATGTAGTGGTGCGGGATGGCCGCCCCCTCCGGCGTGTAGTGAAACCATCGCATCAGCTCGGTGCGCGTGAAGTCGGTGCCGTAGGGGTCGTGACCCTGCAGCAGGTTGCCCGTCACCAGCTCGGTCTGGAACATGCCGTCGTGGACATCCAGTGGGATGCCTGTGCGCCAGCGAAAGATCACAAGCGTCAGGGTCGGCAGAGCCATGGCCGCAAAGGCGAAGAGCGCCAGCGAGCCGAACCTCAGCCGGTTCGAAAAAGGTAGGCAGGCTACGGCCACCGCAAGCGTGACCCAGCCTGCGATCGACACCGCCAGGATCAGTCCCGGCGAGAATCGGCCGGTCAGCTTCAGGATCCCCTGGGTCATGTTCAGCGACTGAACGCCAAACAGAATCAGCAGCAGCCCGGGGAGCGAGAGGCGATAGAGAGCACGCGTAGCTCTCAGTTCAACGACCTCCCCAGAGCGTTCCCTGCACGAGGGCCGCTTCACAGGATTGCCCCACAGAGGCCGTTTTTGCCCGTGTTGGACCTGCTTTTCTACCCGGTAATCGGCGGCGCCGTCCTCCTCCCGGCCGCCTGGGTCCGGCGCCGGCTCGGCGACCCCCTCGAGGCCCTCGCGCTCGGAGCCGGGTATGGAGTCCTGCTCTGGGCCGGCGTCGGGCTTGCCCGCTTCTTCCTGGTTCTCCCATCGAGCACAGCGCGAACGATCGGCCTGGTGGCCCTCGCCGCCTCCGCCAGCGCCCTCGGCGTCCTCCTTGCCGCGCTAGCCCGTAATCTCTCTTCCCTCCCGCGCAATTCCCCTCTTCCGCTTGCGGGGGAGGGTCAGGTGGGGGGTCGGGGTAGGGGCACCCGTCCCTTTCTGCTCGCCATCCTCGCCGCGGCCGCCCTCACCCTGGGGTTGGAGGCGAGCCTCCCCCACTTCGACCTCGCCGAGCGTTACTACGACTGGTTCGTGCACTTCGACCTGGCCCGCGTCTTCCAGAGCGCGACCGCGGTCGGCCTCAGCAGCCACTGGGGAGACGCCACCGTCACCACGCGCACGCCGCTCTACAACCTGCTCGGCTCCGTCGCCCTGACCGTTTTCGGCGATCGCTTCACCGTCTTCCAGGTCCTCACCGCGGCCGTCGCCTGGTTGTGGATCCTGCCCTTTGCCCTGCTGGCGCGCCGCCTGCTGAACAGCTGGGCACCGGCGGTGACCGCGCTCGCGGCCATCAGCCCGCTGGTGCTGCACACCACCACCTACGCGTCATCAAAGGGTCTGGTCACCTTCTTCGCGCTGCTCGCGCTCGAGCGATATCTGGCTCTTCGCGAGGCACCGCCCGACCGCGTCCTCTTGCTCAGCTTGCAGCTCGGGCTCTTCTCCGCAGCGACCGTCATGAGCCATTCGGGGTTTGTCGGGTTTCCGCTGGCGCTCGTTGCGATGTACGCATGGGACGTCATCCAGCGCCGCCGCCCGTGGCGCGGCCTGGCCACGACCGCCCTGACTGGCGCCCTCGTCGCCATCCCCTGGTACGCCTGGGCGATCGCACAGTACGGACTCCAGGCGGGAGTCTTTGGCTATCCGCGTGCGCCGTATGCCAGCGTCGTGCGCTGGCTGTTCGACCGGCTGCTGATTCTGCCCACCAGTTTCTTGCCGGTGACGCTGCCGCTCGAACGCTATGTCGTGCAGCCGCTCGAGACCTACTTCCTCATCTACATCGGGACGGCGACCGGCGCCCTGGGCCTGGTCTTCCTCTTCCGTGCGCTGGCACAGAACCTCAACCGGCACACGCGCATCCACGCGGGACGCGTCGAATGGCCGCTCCTGTGTTTCGCCGTCGCCGGCATCCTGGTTGCGGACGTCCTGCACGAGGGCGTGCTCTCCAACAACGCGAGCACATTCTGCGTCCCCGGCATGCTGGCCCTGCTCCTGCTGGCAGTGCGCGCCAACCCACTGACTCGCTTCTTTGTGGTCGCCTCGCTGGTCGAGATGACGGTCTTCGAGGTCGTGGTCCTGCTCTGGGTCTGGTCTCCTGCGAGCAGCGGACTGCTCAACGCCGAGGTGGCGCAGGCCAACCATCTGCGGTTTTTGGGTCAGGACGCGCTCGCCGCCGGGCTATTCCTTGTGGCAACCGGTCTCGTTGCCGCCGCATTCTGCG
>VBDY01000001.1 GCA_005882775.1 Chloroflexota bacterium
CGCGCGACTGGCTGACGGACGAGGCGAGCAGTGGCTGACATCCGGGTGCTGCTGGTGTCGGCCAGCCCGCTGGCGCGGGCCGGGATGGAGGGGCTGCTTCGCGAGATCCCTGAGGCGCGCCTGATCGGGGCGGGTGGGTTGGCCGAGGCTGCGTCGCTGGCGGGACAGCTGCTGCCGGACGTGGCGCTGATCGATGTCGGTATGGGCGAACCAGAGGACCTGGACGCCATCGCCCGGCTGAGCGCGGCCCAGCCCGGGCTGCCGATCGTCGCCCTCGGCGGCCAGCCGTCAGCCGCAGGGCAGGCACTCGGCTTTGGAGCGTCGGCGCTGCTGCCGGCTTCGGTCGACCCGGGCACCCTGCGGGCGGCGCTGCAGGCGGCCATCATCGGACTGGTGTCGATTCCGCGGCAGGACCTGGCGCTGGTGCTGCCGGCCGAACCCGAGGAGGTCGAACGCAATGCCGCGGCGCCGGTCGAAACGCTGACATCGCGAGAGCTCGAGGTGTTGCAGCTGATGGCGCGGGGGCTGACCAACCGGCAGATCGGTCAGCGACTCAAGATCAGTGAGCACACGGTCAAGTTCCATGCCGCGTCCGTGCTCGGCAAGCTGAGCGCCCGCTCGCGCGCGGAAGCCGTCGCTCGCGCCATCGGGCTGGGATGGATCCTCGTCTAACATGGGCTGATGGACCAGGACGGTTACGGGTACCGCGCCGATGACCGCGGCATCGAGCGGCTGCTGCAGGATTCGCGCACACTATCGCCGGCCGGGATCGAACGAGCGGCCTGGGGATGGGACCGTCACGAAGACCCCAAGCTGATGGAGCAGTATCACCAGGCGGAGAAGACCGCGCTGAGAGCCATCGAGCAAGCCGACCGCGGGCCGCAATGGGAAGAGCTCCGACGGAAGATCCTCGACCTGACCGAAGGACGGACCTCGCTGGTGTCATGGAAGGCCGAGCACGGCGACGTCGGACACAAGGCGGAGCGCGCCGCGCTCGGGGCCGCGCTGGCGCTGGTTTCGCAGGACAAGCTTGACCACCCGCATTTTGTGACGCTGGTACGGCCGATGGCGGAAGCGTTGCCCTGGCTGCTGCCGGAGGTGGCGCCCGAGCCTCGCCGGCCAGATCGGGGGCCGGTACCTCGCGGACCGGAGCCTCGCGGACCGGAGCCTCGCCGACCGGAGCGCGGGCGATGATCGTTGCAAACCGGATAGACGCCGCGCGAGCCAAGTCGCTGATCGATGCGGGCGAGGCGGTCGTCCTCGATGTCACCAGCTCACTGGTCTGGCCTGTGGTGGGTCACACCATCCCGGGGGCGAAGCGGATCGCGCCGGAGGCGATCATCCGCGGCATCAAGCTGGCGCGCCCGGCGCCTGAGCTGCTGGCTCAGTTCGGTGAGCTCCCCAAAGATAAGGAGATCGTCGCCTACTGCACTTGACCCGACGAGGGCACCAGCGCCCGTGTGGCGCAATTCCTCCGGAACCACGGGTACCAGGCGTCGGCGTTGCGGGGCGGGCTGGCCGCGTGGCGGGCCGCCGGCTATCCGATGGCGCACAAGCAGGTGACCAGCGGGCCTCGGGCTGACGAGCCGTGCCCGGACTGTGACGAGGAGGCGGAGGCCCACCTGGCCTAGGTTCGACGATAAGAAAGGGGGCCGGAACGCCCGACCCCTGCTGCCGGAAATAGAGGCCCTGCTGCCTCCTGGTTGGTCGCTAGTAAAGGTCCGGGTTGATGCCGCGGCGGTGCGACTGGACCCGACCCTGGCTGATGACGGGAGCACTGCTGCTCACAGCCGAAGCGCTGTCGTCGCCTGCGGCCTTGAGCGCGCCGGGCGCCGGATGCCGCTGCACGCTTACGGCCGCGCGGACGGCCGGCAACGCGAACGTCTGGACCGCGGCCTTGCTTACCGTGGCGGCGGCGCTGACCGGGGCGGCCACCTGAGGAGAGAGGCCCTTGAGCCAGTAGCCCGCCAGGCCGCCGATGATGAGCGCCGAGACGATTGCGAAGAGGATGGCGTACGCCATGACCGACGACCGGCGGATGCTGTATGTGGCTTGCATCGGAGCCTCCTTTCAGTGGGTGGTCTGTGTGGCCGGATCGTATGCGCGAGCCGGGGCAGCGCAAATGTCAGACGTCACCGACTGGCTGTGACGTACGTCGCAGCTGGTGGAGACCGGCGCCGGCGCCCTGAGCGCGTAGCCGCTCAGCCCGCCGAGCAGAAGGGCGGGGATGACGGCGACGACGATCGCGAACGCCCGGACGGATGACATGCCCGCATCGTGAGCGCGATGCCCCGGGCGGGGCTATGTCGCGCGTCACCGGTGCGGTGTGTCGTTTGTCAGTCCGTGAGCTCGTACACGACCGTCACGTCGACCACGACATCGACCTGGCCGCCCTGGATTCCGCCTCCGCCTCCGCCCTCAGAGACGGAGAGCACCTTTCCGAGGTGGCGCCCGGACAGCGCGGCCCACTGCTTGGCCTTGTCGCCCGCGGCGGACATGGCCGACTGGCGCGCGCCCTTGAGCTGGTTGATGTTGTCGCTCAGGAGCAGGGTGATGCCACCCAGCTGGACGTCATTGCCGACCGCTCCCGCGGCCGCAGTGATGATGACCGCTACGTTGGCGATGTGATGAATCCGGACCGTGACCTGGTTCGAGGCCGTGTAGCTGCTGACATTGCCGCAGCAGTCGTAGTTCTGGCTGATAGAAAGCGAGGTGGTCTGGATGTCGGCATCGAGGACGCCCTGGGCCTTGATGGCATTGACCAGCCTCGCGATCTCGGTGCTGGCAACCGTCAGGGAATCGCGCGCGCTGGCCCGCTTGGCGTTGACCCCAAGATTGATGATGGCGGTGTCGGGCGCCGCATGCTGGGTGCCCTCGCCGATCACGGTGACCGTGTCCCTGGGCCCGCCCGCACCGGCGACGGTCGCGGCCGGGGCATTCGCGGCGGCGGCCGGGATGAAACGAAACGCCGCGGCGACCAGTACGGCCGCGATGACTGCGATTAGAACACCGACGGCGAAAAGTGGCAGGTTGCGACTGGCTCTCATGGCCCTCCTCCTTTGACGGAACCCCCCGGTTAGGACAACGCGAGCCCGGAGAAAGGGTTACTAGAGATGTGCGGCCGTCGTCGACGGGGCCGGGCTCGCCGCCCTCGGGTCGACGGGGCCGGGCTTCGCCGCCCGTGGGTCGACGGGGCCGGGCTCGCCGCCCGTGGGTTTACGCGGCCAGCGTGCCCTCGGACTCGGGGGTTTTCACCTCGATGACCTCCGCGAACCGGTGGATGCTCTCGATGGCGTCGTAGAGCGCGACCGCGCGGTCGGCCGGGATCAGGTCGTTGATCTTGAGGTAGTAGCTGCGGCCCTCGGGCCAGACAAGGGTGGGCACGCCGAAGACGCCCTTGCGAACCGCCTCGGTGTGGTCGCGGGCCAGCGTTAAGAAGTCGGCGTTTTGTAGGTCGCGCTCCCAGCGGGTCAGGTCCAGGCCGGCGCGCTCGGCGGCGAGGCGGTGGGTCTTGGGGTCATCTACCTGATGGCCCTCCGCGTGGCGCGCTTTCTGGAGGGCGATGCGAAACCTGTTGAAGGCGTCCTCGCCTTGTTCGTGCGCGGCGACCGCCGCCCTGAACGCCGGCAGGCCCTTGGCGGTGGGCTGTTTCTCCCAGACCGGCGTCGGATCGACGCCCTCGCGGCGGCGGTGATTCTCGCTCAGTGAGAACATGCGCCAGCGCGGATGGATGCGGCCGGCGCCCTCGACGTGCTCCAACCACATGGCGCCTCGGTAGGCCCAGGGGCATAAATAGTCGATGTAGACATCGAGTTCGATCGCTGCCAAAACGAAAACCTCCTCAGGTCAGACTCGAGTTCGAGTCTAGCCCGAGGAGGTCAGTCTTTGTCGCTTCCGATCTAGCCTTTGGTCAGTCCGATCCGGTTGCCTTCCGGGTCGCTGAACGCCGCCAGGGTGACGCCGCCCGTGCCCGGGATCTCGGTCGGGGGCATCAGGGTCTTGCCGCCGAGCTTCTCCGCCTTGTCCAGGGTTGCCTTCAGGTCCGCGACCTGCACGTAGAAGGTAACACCGTAGCTCGCGTCTTGCGGATTGCCGCCGCCGCCGCCGATGCCACCGTTCATCCCGGCTGATTCCGGCGTGATGGTGCCGTAGCCGCCCGGATTGCTGGTGTCGACGTTCCAATCGAAAAGTGTGCCGTAGAACTTCTGTAGCTTGGGCGCGTCCCGTCCGATGACCTCAAAGTGCACAACCGGTTTTCCCATCTGTGTTCCCTCCTCGGGGTGTTTTGGTCGAGTCGCCTACGAAGTGGTCGACGTCTGCGTATTTGACGGCTGCGTGGTCGACGTGATCCATGGATCCGGCCCGGGGTCTCCGCCGGGAGCGGCGATCAACAGACGCGAGAGGTAGTGGTCCCAGCCATCGGTGTGCTGGCGGACGACCTGCGGTCCCGGCAGCCCGCGGTGCATCAACCGGACGATGGTGCCCTCGCCGTCGGGGATCAGCGAGACCTCGACCACGCTGGAGCCGGGCGGAAGCGGGGAGCCTTCGCCCTCGAAGCCCCAGCTGAAGACGACCCGGCTGTAGGGGATGACCTCGAGATACTCGCCGCGGGCGGTGTCGCGACCATTGAGCTCCACCCGGTACATGCCGCCGGGCCGCGGGTCGAGCGTCGCGTGCTGGCCCTTCCACTGCGAGTACTGGGTTGAGTCGGTGAAGAATTGGAACACGGTCTGCGGGCTGGCCGCCACCCGGACCTCGCGCTCGATCACCTCAACTGGCACGGCTGCGTTTCCTCCTGGTATTGGACTCCTCCGCGGCTTCGGCGACGCGCTTGAGGTCGCGAAGGGTGGCGTCCCAGAGGCCGTCGAGATAAGAGCGGAGTTCCTGAAGTCCCTCGGGGCGGGCGCGATAATACCGCCGGGTGCCATCGCGGCGCTCGGCCAGCAGC
>VBDY01000002.1 GCA_005882775.1 Chloroflexota bacterium
CCGCCGTTCCCCGCGGTTCAGCTCTCCAGGGCGATAAGCAGGCGACGGGACGCGGCGCTGATCTGGTCGACTGCGGCGTTGAAGGGCTCTGCGTTGCGCTTGGAGGGCACCCGGTAACCGCTCACCTTGCGCACAAACTGGAGGGCGGCTTCCTCGATCTCCCGGGGTGTGGCCGGGCTGTCCTTTCGACGGAGGGTCTTGATGCTACGGCACATGTCAGGTCTAGGTTACGATGCCGGCCTTGATGTCGCTCAGGATCTCGTTGGCCGCCCGGGCACCCTCCGTTGCCCCGCCCTCCATGTAGCCCTGGAAGTTGATCGAACAGTGCTCGCCGGCGAAGTGGCACTTTCCGGTCTTGGGATTGAGTAACGGGGTGGGCGCTGGATTGGGCATGCGGGCCAATTCGTACCCGCTGAACGAGGTGTACTGACCGACCTTCCAGAAGGAGTATGAGCCGAGCAGATACGGGTTGCCGGTGGGGAAGTCGAGAGTCGCCCGGCCGTTCCACAGCGCAGAGATACCCGGAAAGACGTGCTCGATCTGCGCCAGAAATGCGTTCGCGTAACGGTCGACGACTCCGCGAGAGGTCGGATTCCCGGTGAACGCGGCGCCGATGGTGCCTCCGGTGTAGTTGACCAGGATCCCAGATGAACCTTGCTGGCCGCGGGAGACGTCCCAGGTGTTCTGGTAGTTCAGGTCGCTGAATGTATAGCCCGTACTGATGCCCCAGGCCGCCGGGTTCGAGGTGTTCCACAGTCGGCTGTCGAACTGGAGGTGGAGCTTGCTGTTGGTCCCGTACCCCAGGTAGGTGATCGCGGTCTGCTTGAGGCTGTCGAAGCCGGCGGCCCGGTAGGCCGTGCCGCTGGTCAGAATCGTCCGGAGCACGGAGAACGGAAGGGCCAAGATCACCCGGGTGAACGGCTTCGGCTGGGGGGTCCCCGAGGGAAGATTGAAGGTCAGCTGGAAGGGACCGTTGGTCCCCACGTTGGTGATCGAGGTCAAAGGGGTGTTCAAATTGAGGGCCACGCCCTGTTTCATCAAGTAGGCCGCAATGGCGCGGGGCACCTGCTCATTGCCGCCGGTGATGTGGTATCGCTCATCGGAGAGCCCGAAAATGCGGAAGTCGCCTGGCTGCGGCTGGTAGGCGAGCAGGTAAATCAGGTTGAGCGAGCTCTGGTATTTGCTGTCGCCACCGTATTCCGTGTTATAGGCGACGTCGAGCAGTCTCCCCATGTTCGAGTTGTGCCCGCCGGGGACGTAGGTCTCGATGTAGTCATAGAGGCTCATCCGGTCGAGGTCCCGACCGCGCTGGGTCGACATGTTGTACAAGGTCGGGAATCCGGCCGCGCTGGCGTCGGCGTGGACCTGGTTGTAAACCGGCATGAAGTCGCTGTTCGCCTGGTCGTCGCTGTAGTAGGTGTTGTGGAAGTAGAGCGTGTCCGTCGACCGGTTCGGCTGGGCGGCGAGCAGGTCGGTCAGGCCGAAGCCAAAGCGCCTGGCCAGCCCCTGGATGGTTTTGTGGCCGGTGTCGATCAGCTCGCCGCAGTGCTCGCTGACCTGGCCGTCGGCCCAGCTGTTGGTGCCAAATAGGGGCGAGTCGGAGTGCATCCGGCCGCCTACTCGGTTCGACGCCTCGAATAGGGTTATCTGCGCGGGTGACATCCCGGCATCCACGAGGGTGAGCGCGGCGTTCAGGCCGGCGATCCCGCCGCCCACAATCGCGACGTTTCCCGTAAATTGAGCGGCGCCGGCGAACGCCGGTAGCTGCGGCCCGAGGGCGGCGCTGGCCGCGAGTGCCCCGCCAGCCTTGAGCACCTCGCGGCGGGTGAAGGTCCGATCGCGCTGGACCTGTTTGATCGGGCGGTGGGAGCGCTCCGCCTCCTCGAAGTCGCGGTAGAGCTCCTGGAGCTTCCTCAGCAACCGGGTTCGAGCCATTGCGTCCCTCCTCTGGACGGGTCACGCCTTTGGTAAAGGTGTGGCCCTTAGCCGGTAAAGCTACACCCGCGGGGGACGCCTGGCAAGGCTTATTAGAGAGTATTCGTTCCAATTGACAAAGGCACCGCTCTTCGCTAGTTTGCACTGACGGCTAAAACCGACTTCGCGCCGGATGGGGAAGGGGGGAACTGAGAGCCTTGGCGCAAGCCTCTCCTGCTCCGCTACGGGCGACTCCGATGCCGCCGGCCGCGCCCGCCGTGGCGGCCGCCGTGCGCCTCGAGGGGATCCGCAAAACGTTCGGGGACGTGGTCGCGGTGGCGGGGGTCGACCTGGATGTCAAGGCGGGCGAGTTCTTCTCGCTGCTGGGGCCCTCGGGCTGCGGCAAGACGACCTGCCTGCGGATGATCGCGGGCTTCGAGGAGCCTACCGCCGGGCGGATCCTGCTGCAGGGCCGCGACGTGTCCCGCCAGCCCGCCTACCTGCGCGACGTCAACACGGTGTTTCAGGACTACGCGCTCTTTCCGCATATGACGGTCGGCGCCAACGTCGAGTACGGGCTGAAGGTCAAGGGGATCGGCCGGGGCGAGCGGCGCGCTCGAGTTCAGGAAATGCTGCAGATGATGCGGCTGGAGCGGCTGGACCGGCGCAAGCCGGGTGAGCTATCTGGTGGCCAGCGCCAGCGAGTGGCGCTCGCCCGCGCCCTGGTCAACCAGCCCCGCGTCTTGCTTCT
>VBDY01000003.1 GCA_005882775.1 Chloroflexota bacterium
GGTCTTTACCGTTCCACAAAGCGAGGGCGAAGCAGAGGAGCTGGCGGTCGTCGCAGATGCCGGCCAGCCCATCCTCGTTCCAGCGGTAGGTGCGCGATCGCGCGTGGTCGTGGGGGAAGAATTCCCAGGCGCTGCCGCTGTCGCTATAGTCCTCGCGGACCGTGCCCCAGGCGCGCTCGCTCAGGTACGGACCCCAGCGCCGCCAGGGCGCATGCCCCTGGTTTGCCTCGCTGAGGCGATGTCGCTCCGTGTCCTCCGGTGGATCGCTCAGCCGACCGTCACGCGCCGCCGGGCGCCGACCTTCTTGACCAGCTCCGCGAACATTCCCTGGAAGACTCGCGAGAAGCTCGGGAACGGGTGGATCGTGTCCGATAGCACCTCGACCGGGATGCGCAGCTTGATGGCCATGGTCAGCTCCGACAGCATCTCGCCGGCGCGAGGGCTGACGATGGTGGCCCCGACCAGGATGTCATGGTCGGTGTCGGCCACCAGCTTGATCACGCCACCAGGCTCGCCGTGGATATAGCCGCGACCGGTATGTCCGACGTCCTGGGAGACGGTCTCCACCGCGGTCCCGGCCGCGCGTGCCTGCTGCTCGGTCATGCCCACCGACCCGATCTCGGGATCGGTGAAGGTCACCCGGGGAACGGCTGCGTGGTCAGCGACGGCTGGCCGTCCTCGCAGGGCGTGGGCCACCAATCTTCCGTGGTAATCCGCGAGGTGGGTGAATCCGCCCAGTCCGTTTATGTCGCCCACGGCATAGATGCCATCGCCGGCGCGCAGGGTTTTTGGATCGACCTGGATCATGCCGCGCGGTGTCTTTGAGATACCGGCTGCCTGGAGGTCGATGCCGTCGAGGTTCGGGCGCCGACCGGCAGCGATCAGGAGCCGCGTGCCGGCGTGCGAGGTGCCGTCCGCGAGGTTGACCCGGATGCCTCCGGCGTCGCGCTGGACGCCCTGGATCGTCACCCCGGTTTGGACCTTGATGCCCTCCCTGGTCAGGCGTGCGGATAGAAAGGCACCGGCCTCCGGTTCCTCTGCCTGCATGATCCGCGAGGCCATCTCGAGGATGGTCACCTTGCTCCCCAGCCGGGCGAAGGCCTGTCCCAGCTCGACACCGACCGCGCCGCTGCCGATGATCACCAGCGTCTCGGGCAGCTCGGTCGCGTGCACCGCCTCGCGGTTTGTCCAGAAGGACACGGTGTCAAGACCAGGTATGGGCGGCGCCGACGGCGCGGTGCCGGTGGCGATGACGACGCTCCGCCTGGCGGTGAGTCGCTGCTCTCCCACCATCACAGTCCGCGGACCGAGGAGCCGGCCCTCGCCCCGAAACACCTTTGCTCCCTCGTCTTCGAGAGCGCGTGCCGACCGGGTGTCGTCCAGGTCGCGAGTCATCCAGGCGACCCGGGCGTGCACCTTGTGGAAGTCGACTGCCCATTCGACGCGCGAGGCGGCCAGCTCACGAGCGCGACCGGCCTCGGCGATCACCTCCGCAGACCGCAGGAGCGTTTTACTGGGCATGCAGCCGTAGTAGGCGCACTCGCCCCCGACCAGCGCCTTCTCGACGACGGCCAGGGTCAAGCCGGAGCCGGCGAGGTCCGAGGTCAGCGCTTCGCCCGCCGGGCCGGCGCCGATGCAGATGATGTCGAAGCTCTCCTCCATCGGATTCAGCCTAAACCTTTCGGCGAGCGCGCCAGAAAGGGAGGTCGAGGATGAGGAGCACGATCAGTGCGAGCATCGCACCCGTCGCTATGTACCAGGGCCAGGGACCCATCAGGTTGAGCAGGCTTCCGTTCTGGGGCGGCTGGCGCAGATACATGTAGTCGCCGCCGGTTACCAGGTCGACCAACCCCGCGACGATCGCGAATCCGAGGGTCAGCAGAAAGATGCGCGGCACCGCACCGGGGCGCGGATAGCGTCGCAGGCCGACCGTAAGGAAGAGCGCTCCGACCACGATCGCCCCGTGGGTCAGGTAGAACTGCCAGTACGGATAGCTCGGGAAGTGCTCGCGCAGGTCGGGCGTGATCAGCGCCTGCAGCGTGCCCCCCAGCCCCCAGAAGTAGCTCAGCTCCACCAGCAACCACTGCCGCCAGAGGAGCGCGGCCGGGACGATGAACCCCGCGACATCACAGAGCTGCAGCGGTAGCCCGTACGACGCGGACCACCCGGCCTGGCGCGGCAGGTAGACCGCGTACCAGCTCACCTCCGCGACCAGGATGATCGCCGCGATCACCGCAGCCGTGGGGTCGATCCACGACCCCGGGCGTCGCCGGGCGGCGAGCGTCACGGCGACGCATGCCAGAACGACCACTCCGAGTGCCACCAGGTGCTCGGCCGAGAAGAGGCTCACCGGTCAGGACAAGCGGTTCAACGCACCGGCAGAATGGGACGCACCGGCACCGGCTCGCGCGCTCGCAGGCCAAGGAGCAGGGTCAGCGCGAGAGCCACCGATGCACTGACCACCAGACCTCCCATCACCCCCACGCTGCTCGAAGCAATCAGGCCGCCGGTCAGTGGGCCGAAGCCGAAGCCGAGAGCGACGGCCCCCGAGCTGACTCCATATACCGTGGCCTGCACGGATGCCGGCGTTTCCAGGCCCACCATGCTCGTCAGCGCCGGTATGAGCGCGCCATACATCAGACTGCCTGCCACAAACGAGGCGATCAGAGGAACGATCGATGGCGAGAGGGCCGCGCCCGCTATGGCGATCGCCAGGACCAGGGCGGCGGTGGTGGTCAGCAGGCGGTACCCGCTCAGCCTCACGGCTCGAGAGTAGGTGACGCCGGCGAAGGCGGTCACCACCCCGGCGGCGCCGAACGCGATCCCGGTCAGCGTGGGTGCGTTCAAGGGGCTCAACTGGAGCACTCGCAACCCGACCAGCTGCTGGGCGGAGGTGTAGCTCGACTGGAGCAGCAGCTCGGCCACCACCAGAACCGCGAGCGAGGCTACCGTTCCCGGTCTGGCGGCGCGGAGCACGTCGAGCACGCGCGCATCTCGACGTTGCCGCAGCCGGCCCCGGCTTTCGCGGACGACCATCAAGACCGGGACCGTCGCCAGCACGAGGAGGATTCCGCCGACGATGAAGACCACCCGCAGGCCGAATACCTCGGCGGCCGCCCCGCCCAGGGCCGGTCCCACAGCGCCGCCGAGCGCGATCGCAGAACTGACCACCCCCAGCGACCAGGCCATGTTCGGCGTGGGCGTCTCGCTGGCGACCAGCGCCGTGGCGGCCGCCACCGTGCCCGAGGCCGCGCCCTGGAGAAAGCGCAGCCCGGTCAGCTGGAGCACGTTTTGCGAAAGACCCATCAGCCCGACGGCGATGCCGCCCCCCACCATCGCCCGGATCAGCATCGGCTTGCGTCCATACCGGTCGGCGAGCGCGCCCCAGAGCGGGCTGGTCGCCGCCAGGCTCAGCCCGGTGACACTGGCGGAGATCCCGGTCCAGAATGCGAGCTGACTGCCGCTGGGGACGTGCAGCTCGCGATGGAGGAAGAGCGGCAGGAAAGGAAAGGCGAAAGAGAATCCGAGGATGGCGGTGAACTCCGCCAGCCACAAGGCAGCGAGATTTCGTCGCCAGTCGACGCGAACGGGAAGCGCAACCACGCCGGGGTCAGCGATTGGGCGCTAAAACCTCGCCGGGAAAACGGCTCACCACGACCGCGTAATAGAGGACCACCAGGAGTACGAGGGTCACGATCGCCGAGGCGCCGGTTCCAAATCCGAGCCCCAGGGCGACCTGGATGACGAAGGCGAGGGCCAGCCCATAAACGACCAGGCGCCGCCCCGCCGCATTCCCCCGCAGCATCTGGATCCCGCCGATCAGCCCCAGCGCATCGGCGAGCAGGTTGAGGAGAACGTCCACCAGGTCGAGGATGAAAATCGACCCGTAGCTGGCCTGATATCCAATCCCCAGCAAGGCGAGCAGGGTGAGCAAGACCAGCAGTCCGACCAGCGCCGAGAGGACCGCAATCACCAGGCCGATGATCCTGGCGTCCAGCGAGATCTTGATCGGCGGGTCGCTGGCAAACGGCGGATTGACCAGCGCCTCGAGGGGAGCCGCCATGCGCCATATGCTAGTGGCCCGAATCCTGGAACCGCTCAGGATGGCCATCCCACCGCTGGTTTTGCCGCTCCGGCGGCGTTGTACCGCGGTGCCGCGGCGCAACTCGCGAACGGTCGTTAGACTTTCACCAATGAACGAGTCCGAGCAGCCGACCCGGCTGGCGGGCGGACCCGATGGTCAGTCCGTCGGTCCGGTGATGGTGATCGGAGGAGCCGAGGACAAGCTCGGAGACCGGGTGGTCCTCTCCCGATTCGTCAAGCTGGCGGGTGGACCCGAAGCAAAAATCGCCGTCCTGAGCACGGCCTCGAGCCTGGGGGACGCCGCCACCGAGCTCTACCGGCAGATTTTCAACCGGATGGGCGTCCCCACGGTGGTCGGGCTGCATCCACAGACGCGGGAGGAAGCGAACGACGCCGCCCTGGTGGCGGACATGAAAGGCGTCACCGGGATCTTCATGACCGGGGGCAACCAGCTGAAGCTTTCCTCTGTGATCGGCGGGACCAAGCTGGGCGGCGCCATCCTGGAGGCGCACGGTCGCGGTGTGGTGGTCGCCGGCACCTCCGCCGGCGCGAGCGCGGTCGCCACCCACATGATCGCCTTCGGCACATCGGGCGCCACGCCGAAGCATCGAATGGCGCAGGTGGCGGTGGGCCTCGGACTGCTGGTCAACGTCGTGGTCGACCAGCATTTCGAGCAGCGCACCCGTCTCGGCCGGCTGCTCGCCATCGTGGCGCAGTCACCATCGTTGATCGGCCTGGGGCTGGACGAGGATACGGCGGCGATCGTCTATGCGGATGACACCCTGGAGGTGATCGGGCGCGGATCGGTCACGATCGTCGACGGATCAGAGGTCGTCACCGACGGTTTCCAGACGGTCGGCCACAAGCCGATGATGGTTTCCGGTGTGAAGCTGCACTCACT
>VBDY01000004.1 GCA_005882775.1 Chloroflexota bacterium
GGGAGCACGCCCGCCAGATCCCCTGGTGGCGCCGGCTGCGCGGGTATTTTGCCCGGCACCGGTTTCGCGGCGAGGAGTCGATCGAGCTTCCCGGTTTCGACGAGCCGGCTGCCGTCCTGGCCGAGCCGGTGGTTCGCCTGCACGCCGACGGCCTTTACCGGCTCTCCGCGGAGCTCGAGATATCCGGCCAGGTGGTGGCGCGGCTGGAGCAGCGCTTCCTGGTTGGCGACCCGGCGCGGGAGCCAGGCGTCAGCGAAGCTGAGCTGGAGCCGGAGCCTGATCTGGCGCAGGAGGCTCAGCTGGCGGCGCCACGCTAGCCGGCAGCACGCCGCTGCGGCAGATCTCGGCGTAGAGACGGCCGCTCGGCCGGAGACTGCGCGCCTGGGTGCGCGGATCGTGCGACATCAGTCCGAACCGCGCCGCGTAGCCTTCGGTCCACTCGAAATTATCGAAACAGGTCCAGTGAAAGTAACCTCGGACAACTGTCCCCTGATTCATCGCCCGCAGCGTCGCCCGTAGATGGTCCACAAGGAAGGAGGGGCGCAGGCGGTCATCCCGGTCCGCCACCCCGTTTTCGGTGATATAGATGGGATGACCTTCCCTGGCAAGGGCACGAAGCCATAGGTAGAGCCCCTGCGGATAGACCTCCAGCCCGAGGTCGGAGGTCTGGGCCCCCGCCGGCACCAGCCGCTCACCAAAGATCTCGCGTGGCAGGCGACGGTTGAAGCGGACCAGGTTTCGCGTGTAGTAGTTGAGGCCGATGAAATCCTGGCTCACCCGGGGACCCTGGGCTTTGGCCAGACGGGAGAGGGGGAAGGCGAGCCGCCCGCGGCGCAGTGAACTCAGGATGGTTCGATTGAAGAGCCGGTCATAGATCCCGCTGACGGCGCGATCCAGTGGGGACCAGCTTCGCAGCGGGTCAAAGATCCGCAGGTGGTGTGCGATCCCGACCTGGGCCGTGGGGTGCCTGTTTTTGATCCGCTCGTACGCCGCCCAGTGGGCGCGGATCAGGTTGATCAGGACGGTGGCCGATTCCCGCGGATCGCGATGGCCGGGGGGCCATTCGCCCAGCACGTAACCCTGGTAGGCGGCGCCGGTTGGTTCGTTCAGCGTCACCCAGAAGGTGCACAGGTCTCCGAGCTCGGCCAGCACGCGCTCCGAGAAGGTGGCAAACCGGCCGGCGGTCTCGGGGTTCAACCAGCCGCCCTGCGCGGAGACCCATCGGGGGAGCGTGTAGTGGAAAAGGGTGACCATCGGTTCCAGCCGCCTCTCCCGCAGCGCTGAGAGCACCTGGCGGTAATGGCCAAGGGCCTCTGTGGAAAAAACGCCGGGTTGCGGCTCGATCCGGCTCCACTCCACCGACAGCCGGTGCGCATTCTGATCCAGGCTCTTCAGCAGGTCGAAGTCTTGAGTGAACCGGCGATAGTGATCGCAGGCTGGGTCAGAGGTGTCGCCGTTCTTGATCCGCCCCGGCTGCTGTTCCCAATCCCACCAATCGTTTGCGTGGTTGCCGCCTTCGACCTGGTGCGCGGCCGTGGCCGTCCCCCAGAGAAAGTCGGGCGGAAATCGGTCAAGGCTCACCCCGTGAGCACCGGCCGGCCGAGCACGAGCAGCAGCACCCCGCCTACGATCACCAGGCTGATCATCAGGATGATCAGCGCTCCAACAGGCCCCAGCACCGCGGTCGTGGCCCGCTCCATGGAGAGCCCGTAGTGGCTGCGTGCGGCCAGGATCAGCAGCAGGTTCTGCCAGGCGAACACGGCGAGCGAAAGCACCAGCAAGAGCGATCCGAATTCAGCAGAGGCGCCCGAGCTAGCCCCGGCTTTGAGCGCGATCTCGATTACGCTGAATGGCACCAGCACGATGCCGGCCAGGGCGACGTACCCGACCAGCTTCAGGTAGCCGGTGAACGAGCCGCGCCCTCGGAGCATGCGCGCCACCCAGTGGACCAGCGCGGCCGCCAGGAGCCAGAGCAGCAGCCCGGCAATCAGGCCATAGACCGGTAACCAGAACCGCTGCTCGTAGTTCCAGCGGTTGAAGAGATCGGTGAGGACCGCAGCGTCAGGTGAGGCACCGGCCACCGCGATTCGCCGGTAGGGGGCGAGTGCGGCGAGCTCCTGGACGAGGGCGGGAAGCGCAACGCCCAGGGATAGCCCGACCAGGCCATCGCGCATCCTCCGGCCCTGGTCGAGCGGGGGAAAAGCGTGAAATGGACGCCGCAGCACCGCGATCAGATCGCCGGCCAGAGTCACCGTCGCCCGGCATTGTAACGGCTGAAAGCGGCGGCGGCGGAATTCGCCGTATCGTACGCGCATGCCCGAACGAAGCGAGGTGATCGATGTCGGTGGACGGGAGGTCACCATCAGTAATCCGGACAAGGTCTTCTTCCCTCGAACCGGCCACACCAAGGCCGATCTGGTCCGTTACTACCTGGCCGTGGCCGAGGGAGCCATACGCGGGGTGGCCGGGCGGCCGATGGCGCTCAAGCGCTTCGTCAACGGGGCCGAGGGTGAAGCCTTCTTCCAGAAGCGGGCGCCCAGCTCGCGCCCGGAGTGGATCGAGACGGTGGTGCTCAGCTTTCCCTCGGGCCGGACCGCCGAGGAGATCGTCGTCCGCGAGCCGGCCCAGCTCGCCTGGATCATCAACCTCGGATGCATCGACCTCAATCCGCATCCGGTCCGGGCCAGCGACCTCGATCATCCGGACGAGCTGAGGATCGACCTGGACCCGATGCCCGCGGTGCCCTGGTCGCAGATCCGTGAGGTCGCCCTGGTCACCAGGCAGGTGCTCGAAGACTTCGGGCTGACCGGTTGGCCAAAGACTTCCGGTTCCAGGGGTTTCCACATCTACTCGCGGATAGAGCCGCGCTGGTCCTTTCCGCAGGTGCGCCGCGCGGCGCTGGCAGTCGCTCGCGAGGTCGAGCGTCGCGCCCCGCAGATAGCCACCAGCCGATGGTGGAAGGAGGAGCGCCACGGGGTCTTTCTGGACTACAACCAGAACGCCAAAGACCGGACCATCGCCTCCGCGTACTCGGTGCGTCCCCTGGCCGACGCCAGGGTCTCGACTCCACTTTCCTGGGAGGAGGTCCCCGATTGCGAGCCCGAAGCTTTCACGATCGACACAGTCCCCAAGCGTTTTGCGAAGTTGGGGGACCCATCGCGCGGCATCGACGAAGCCAAGGGGTCGCTGGAGCGGCTGCTCGAGCTGTCAGCCGAGCACGAGGCCGCGGGTTTCGGCGACGCTCCCTGGCCGCCTCATTTCGCCAAGCAGGAGGGCGAGCCACCCCGGGTGCAACCCTCGAAGCGCCGGCAGGAAGAACGACCGCCTGGGCGTCTCGGTTCCGTGCCGGCTCCGGCGCCCGGCAAGACGGTCGGCCCCACCGGCCGGCGCCGGACGACCATGCCCCTGATCGAGATCGCCCGGGCAAAGACCGAGAGGGAGGCGCGAGACGGGCTGCAACGCTGGAAATCGCGGCACCAGGGGGTGTGGTCGTACCTCGCCCCCGAGGACGTGATGGTGGACTCGATGCGAGGACGCAGCAGCGCCTGGACACGGATCCGGCTGAACCTGCGCAATGTTCCGGAAGGTGAGCGCCCGGCTCAGGAAGCGCTCGAGGTCGACTACGACCCGTGGGTGGAGTGGGCGGGACCGGACCGCTCCGGCAAGCTCGATCGCCCGGCCAGGAAGAAGCCAACCGGCTGACTGAGTTCCCCTCGGCGAGGGCGCCTTATAATGCCGCGAGCATCATGGCGTCCCCCGTTCCGGGACTGGCCGACCGCACGACCGCGCTGGTCGGCTGGACCATCGCCTGGCGGGCCGCCAGCGCCGTCACCACCCTGGCCCTGAGCGCGGTCCTTGCCCGCCAGCTGGGACCCAACGAGTACGGGCGCTACACGCTGGTCCTCAGCGTCCTGATCTACATCGCAGTCCTCGCCACCTTCGGCCAGGACCAGGGCCTTCTTCGCTACCTCCCCGAGGTGCTCGCCCGGGGCGACCGGGCGGCGGCAAACGACCTCGTGCGCAAGAGCGCGATCGCCATCGTTGCGGTGTGGGCCGCGACCAGTGCCCTGGTGCTGACCCTCAGGCCGGCGATAGATGCGGCGCTCAACGCCCACGTCGCCGACCTTCTGGCGCTGGGCACCATCCTGCTCCTGGCCGGCATCGCCTCCGGGGTGCTCTCCTTTGCCCTGGTCGCGATCTACGACATGCGCCACCAGGCGCTGGCCACGCCGATTGCCGGGGTGATCACCCTGGTGCTCGCCCTGGTCCTGCTCCGCCGCGGTGGGCACATCGCGGGCGTCCTGTTTGCGGGGGCGGTCGGGCAGGCGCTACTGGCCGGCTACTACTTCATCGTCCTGATGCGCCGGATCCGCAAAGCCCCGGGCGGGAGCCGGGATCGGGTGGGGTGGAGGCGACTGCTCGTTTACGCGAGCGGCTGGCTGCCCAGCCTGCTGATCGCCTCCGCGGTCGGCCTGCAGTTCGAAAACATCTTTCTTCAGCGCTTCAGCGGTTCGGCCCAGGTCGCTTTCTACGACACGGGCTACAACATCCCCCAGCGACTGGTCGCGCTCATCCCCAGCCTCCTGACCGGGGCCTGGGTGGTCGGGACGCTGGAAAGCGCCCATCGCGAAGCCGGTCGTGTTCGCGCCGCCGTGATCGCTTTTTACAAAGGGATCTTCCTGGTCGCGTTTCCGCTCGCATTCGGTGCCGGCGCGCTGCTGCCGCCCCTGATTCATCAGCTATACGGCGATCCCTACCTGCCGGCGGCCCGGATCGCCCCCTTCCTGCTCGCCTGCTTCATCGCCGTCTTGATGGTTGCGCCCTGGGGGCTGGTGGTGCGGGTTCGCGAGCTGGCCTGGCTCAACGCGTTGGTCACCATCGCCCAGTTGGGCTTCGCTGCCCTGGCCGACCTCTGGCTGATCCAGAGTTATGCCCTTAACGGTGCGGTGGCGGCGGTTGCATTGACCACCATCCTCACCATCGTGCTCAGCTTTGTCGCCTGGCGGTGGTTCGACCGCGCCTCGCTGGCCGTGCCATGGTCGTACGCACTCCGCTGCCTGATCGCCGCCCTGCCGTTCGCGCTGCTCTTTCCACTCGCCTGGGCGGGTCTACGCCTGCTCCTGCTGGTACCGGTGGCAGCAGTCCTGACGGTTGCTTGGCTCTACCTGATTCGGGAGTTGGGTGTTCTCAGCCGCGCCGAGGTTCCTCTTCTGCACGAAACAAGGCACCCGCCCATTCGGTTGGCGCTTCGCTGGCTGGCGCC
>VBDY01000170.1 GCA_005882775.1 Chloroflexota bacterium
CGGCGCTCGACGAGGGTCGGTTTGCCCCGCGCGATGTGGCCATCCTCTTACGTGCCAACGCCCACCTCCAGAATTTCGCCCGCGCCCTGCAACGCAAGGGCGTTGCCTACCAGGTCAGCGGCGGCCGTGGCTTTTTCCAGCAGCCCGAGGTCAAGGATTGCATGGCTTTCCTGCGCGCGATAGAGTCGCCGGACGACGCCGTTTGCGTGATGCGCTTGCTGGGCATCCCGCGCTATGCCATCGACGCGGTCCAGGCCGGCCGCTGGGCTCGGGAGGCGCGCGAGCAGGGGGTTTCTCTGTTCAGCCTCCTGGAAAAGTCGACCGAAGAGGGCGCCCGCCGGCTGTCAACCGACCTGCGCTTCTTCAGCGCGATGCGCCTGCGCCTGGGCGTCGACGAGCTCTTCTTCGAAGTGATGGAGCGGACGCGATACCTCGACCTGGATCGCTTTACCGGTCCGATCGAGCGCCTGCAGGTGAGCGCGAACGTGCAGAAGCTCGCCGAGCTGGTCGCCGCCTTCTGCGACGAGCACACCGACCATCACCTGGCCGCTTTCCTGGCGCATCTCGACGCGACCGAGGCGGCCCAGGCTGACGAAGAGATCGCCTCACTGGACGATGCCCTGAATGCTGTCCACTTGATGACCGTCCACCAGGCCAAGGGCCTCGAGTTCGGCCTGGTGGTGGTGCCGCACCTGGTAGAGGGTCGCTTCCCGGCGACCCGCCGGAACGATGGCCTCGCCCTGCCCGACGCCCTGCTCAAGGAAGAGCTCCCAGAAGTCGAGTTGCACCTGGCGGAGGAACGCCGGCTCGCCTACGTGGCGCTGACCCGCGCGAAGGAGGAGGTCCTGTGCACGTTTGCCGGGCGGTATGAGGGGGTCAAGGACTGGCGCCCCTCGAGGTTCCTGAAGCCGATTCGGGGCAGCGAGGCTCGCGATATCGAGGTCATCAGCGTGCTCGAGCCGAGCCCGGCGGTAAGGGAGGTCGTGCGTCAGGTGGAGCTGCCCCTGGATCAGCCCCCTCCCATTGGTGCGCTCTCCTACACCCAGCTGGATACCTACTTACGTTGCCCGCAGATGTACCAGTACCGCTTCGTATTCCGGCTGCCCACCCGCGCCCGCCCCCAGATGCAGTTCGGGCGGATTCTCCACGAGGCCCTCAAAGACGCGCTGGGCAGCATCGAGACAGATCGCCCCCTCACCTGGGAGATGGTCGACGCCGCCTACGTGGCGGCCTGGACCCGGGAGCGCTTCTCCACACCCGAGCAGGCGCTGTCGTTGCAGGACCTCGGCCGAGGATATCTGCGCCGCGCCTTCGAGAAGGGGGACCTGCGAAAGCCGCTCCTCCTCGAGCAGCCGTTCAGCCTGCGGGTCGACGGCCTCCGCCTGACCGGCCGGATCGACCGCGTCGACCGCACCCCGGACGGCACCTACGAGGTGATCGACTACAAGACCGGGTCGGCGAAGCGCGCCGTGGACCTGGTCAAGGACCTGCAGCTCGGCGTCTACGCGCTGGCGGCTCGCGACGTTTTCCGATTCGACCCGTTGAGCCTCTCCTACTACTACCTGGAGACCGGCGAGAAGGTCACCGTCGACAAGCCACCGGCGCGGCTCGAGGAGGATCGGGCCACCATCCTGAAGGTGGCGGATGGCATTCGCTACGAGCAGTTCCCGGCGAAGCCGGAAAAGATGAAGTGCGCCGGCTGCGACTTCCGCCTCCTCTGCCCGAGCGCAGCCGTCTAGTCGCGAACCAGCCCCTGCAGCATGCCGGCGATCTCGAAGGCGGCATTCGGGTTTCCCGCCGCCCGGGCTCGATCGAAGTCCGCCTCGCGGAGCTCTCCCGGCTTGGCGAACCAGTCCTGAACGGCCTTGGCCAGCTGAGCCTGTCCCGGCACATATTGACCCAGTTTCCGGCGCACCACCTCGCGCACGTTCCCCTCTTCCTGGCCGGGCAGGTATCCCGTCAGCAGGAGCGGGCATCCGCAGGCGAGGCCTTCAGCGATCATGCCCGGGCTGGCCCGGGTTACCAACAGGTCCGACGCCAGCATCAGCTCAGGCATGTTGTTCACGAAGCCAAACACGTGGACGCCGGCGTGATTGTCCTCCCGAATCCGCCGGGCCAGGGCTTCGTTGCGCCCGCAGACCGCGAGGATCTGCAGGTCCAGAGGCGATTGAGCCAGCACCCGCGCATAGCGCCGCAGCGGTTCTGTGCCATCTCCGCCTCCGACCAGTAAAACGGTTGGCGCCAGCGGCCTTAGCTTGAGGGCCTGTCGAGCCGCGCGGCGGGTCGGGTAGCGCCGGATCGCCTCCTTGAAGTTCGGGTGGATGGGAAGTCCCGACGATCGGAACAACCGCTCCTCCGGGATCCCGCGTCTCGCGCACAGCGTACATGCGGGCTCGGAGGCGCAGACAATCCGGGTGGCCCGCCGGTCCGTCCAGGCGTGGTGGAACTCGACCCAGTCGGTGATCACGGTCACCAGGGGGATGCCCCGGTCCATGACATCGAGCGCAACGTGGTTGAGCAGCGGATGGAAGCTGGCGACCAGGGCAGGTTGCGGATGCATCGCAGCCCGGACTTTTCGGCGGAGCCCGCGGCCCAGGCTGCCCTGCACCGTCCGGACCACCGGCTCGAAGTCGGTCGCGTGGTACAGGGCACCCCAGAGCGCCGGCAGCCGGCGCGTGACCGGCCCGTAGAGCGCCGTCAGCCGCCCCACCAGTACGCTGCGCTCTCTCGACATCGGGTCGTACAGATCCACCTCGTAGCGGTGGGGGGCGATCGCTTCCAGGGCGGCAGCCACCGCTTCGGCTGAGGCCCGGTGCCCGGCACCGGTGTCAGAGAGGAGGAAGAGAAGTCTTAGAGGAGCCGTTCGGCGGCGCTCATCTGCTGGTGAATCGCCAGGACGGACTGGCTGTATCGTAGGTTTAGCTTGGGGCTGAACCGGCTACGATTTCTGTAACCCTGCACACGTTTTCCAACCGCGACAAGCTGGGCGCCCCTGGCAGCGCAAGACTGCGTCCGGTCCGCTGGCGGTTCATCACCCATTCGAAGTTGACCGTTCACCCCCAAACCCACGACCATGAAAGGACACCGGTGAAACCACTCGCCATCGTCAGTATGCACGCGTCCCCCATCGCTCCCCTCGGCGCCGGGGAGAACGGTGGGATGAACGTATACGTGCGCGCGGTGTGCGAAGAGCTCAGCCGCCGGGGGATCGCCACCGAGATCTTCAGCCGCAGGGTCAGCCCAAAGGGGCCTGACCGGGTACGGTTGGCGGAGCACAGCTGGGTGCGCCAGCTCGAGGTGGGTCCGCCCGAGGAGCTCGACAAGACCCAGCTCTTCGACCTTCTCCCCGAGTTCACGGACGCGGTCCTGCAGTCGGTTGATGCGCCGGCCCCCTTCAGCCTGGTGCACAGCCACTACTGGCTGTCCGGGTGGGTGGCCGCCCGGCTGAAGGACGCCTGGGGAGTGCCCTGGTTCCACACCGCCCATACCCTGGCGCGTGTCAAAAACGAGCGGGCCGCCAGCGGTGCTGTGCTCGAACCAGACCATCGGATCGCGGTCGAGCAGGCTGTCGTCCGCAATAGCGACCGCTTGATCGCATCCAGTCTGGAGGAGGCCGCGGACCTCCAGCGCCTGTATGGAGCATCTCGATCCCGTGTCAGCGTGGTGCCCCCCGGGGTTGACCTGACCGTCTTCCGCCCTCGGCGTACCGACCGGCTGCGCGCCCGGCTCGGCCTCGAGGGAGCCCGGGTGATCGTGTTCGCCGGGCGGCTGGAGCGGCTCAAAGGTGCGGAGACTTTGCTGCGGGCCTTCTCATTGCTGGTCCAGACCGGGGCCGTCGATCAGCCGTTGGCCCTGGTCGTCATCGGGGACGATAGCCATAACGGCGCGGTCGAAAGCCGGGAGCTGGGTGGGGAGCGAGGCCGGCTTCAGGCTCTCGCCCGGAGCCTGGGAGTCGAGTCCCAGGTCACCTTTGTCGGCCCCGTTGCCCAGGTGGGCCTGGCAGAATATCTCAGCCTGGCGGATGTATGCGTGGTTCCGTCCTATAGCGAGTCATTCGGGCTCGTGGCGCTTGAGGCGGAAGCCTGCGGCACGCCGGTGGTAGCCGCCCGGGTGGGCGGCCTGCCCTCGGTCGTCAAAGACGGGTTGACGGGCTACACCCTGGTGTCGCACGATCCCGCCCACTACGCCGAGCGGATTGCCCGGATCCTCCAGGACGACGAACTGCACCGCTGCTTCAGCCGTCGCAGCCGGCTCGTCGCCACCCAGTTCACCTGGGCCGAGACCGTCGATCGGCTCCTGGTCGAATACGGCCGTCCCGCCAGCCCGGAGCTGCAACCTGCCGCCGTAGCTGGCTAAGTCGTATTTTGTAGCCCGCTTCCCCTCCACCTGAACATCGCCTTGACTTCTGCGGCCAAGTTTGATTGAATATTCAACCAGTTTGAGTGATCGTTCAATCCAAGGCCAGAGGAGAGCTTAGTGGCTGACCAGACCCGAGACCGGATCGTGGATGCCGCCTACCGGGCCCTGGTCAAACGCGGCTATCACGAGACCTCGATGAAGGACATCGCCGAGGAGGCCGGGGTTGCCCTCGGCCTGGCCCACTACTACTTCGAAACCAAGGAAGACCTGCTGGTGGCGGCCATCGAACGCGGCTGCGCCCCTTTGCTGGACGAGCTGAGCCGCCAGGGCATTCCTTTGGACGCCGGGATGTCGGTGGGTCTGGATGCGTTCGAGGCTGCCCGGCGGGGGTTCGAGCTCACCAAGGAGGAGCTTCGCCGCTACCGCGAGCTGCACATCCTGGTCAACGACATGTTCGGGGTCGGGCTGCACAACCCGAAGATCGGCGCGGCCGTCAGGCAGTTCATCACCGAGCGTCGGGCCCTGGTGTCCGTCATCGCATTGGCGGTGATCGCACGGATGCCGCGCAAGCCGGCTGCCTCGGCGGACGCCATTGCCGCCGCCATCTGGGGCGCGTTCCACGGTATCGCCGTGCAGAAATTGATAGATCCGGCGTTCGACGCGGATGGCGCGGTGGACGCCCTGGCTGAGATCGTGTTCACGTTCGCGGCCGCCGGAGCCGCCCAGGAGACTCCGAGGAGGTAAGGGATGGGAGCGTTTGCCGCGTGGGGTCGTTTCGTCTACCGGTTCCGCTGGCTGGTGCTCGGTTTTTCCGGGCTGCTCCTCGCGGGCTCCATCTTTGCCTTCGGCCAGGCGGGCTCCTTCAGTAACTTCCAGCCGGCCAGCACCCAGGCAAGCCAGGCACTCAAGCTGATCCAGGATGAGCTCCCGCAGCCTGGCGGATCATCCTTCGACATCGTCTTCAGCAGCCAGGCCTTCGCGGTATCGGATCCGGCCTTCAAGCAGGCGATGATGACTGCCCTTCAACCGCTGGCGGCTGACTCGCACATCAAGCAGGTGCTGACGCCCTACGACACCTCCTCCGATAACGCGGCTGCGCTCACCTCAAAGGACGGGCGCCGGGCGCTGGCGGTGGTGTCGGTGAGGGATGACTTCGCGGCGGCTCGCGCCTACTACCCCAACCTGATCAGGCTGGTCCACTCAGACCACCTTCAGGTACAGGCGACCGGCACCCTCGCCATCAACCACGATTTCGACGTCTACCTGCAGGCGGACCTTCATCGGGCGGAATTCGTCTCCCTGCCTCTGGCCCTGGTGCTGCTGTTGGTCGTGTTCGCGACCGTGGTCGCGGCCCTGCTCCCGCTGGGGGTTGGAGGTCTGGCCGTGGTGGGTGGTCTGGCGGGCGTCGGCCTGCTGGCCCGGGTCACGGAGGTATCCACCTACGCGACCAACATCGTGACCCTGATCGGTCTGGGGGTTGCCATCGATTACTCGCTCTTCATCGTCAACCGGTTTCGCGAGGAGCTCAATCGCGGGCACTCGGTCGAGGAAGCCCTCGCCGTCACCATGGCGACCTCGGGCCGAGCCGTCACCTTTTCCGGGATCACGGTCGCCGTTGGTTTGAGCGCCATGCTCTTCTTCCAGGGATCATTCCTCGCGTCCATGGGGTTGGCCGGTGCCATCGTTGTCGCCATTGCCGTGCTTTACGCGCTAACATTCCTGGCCTCGCTCCTCGCCCTCCTCGGCCCCCGGGTCAACCTTCTGCGGGTCCCGCTCCGCCGGCGCTCCACCGGCCCCGGGCTCTGGCACGCGATCGCCACCGCCGTCATGCGCCGGCCCCTGCTCGTCCTGGTGCCGGTGCTGGCCGTCCTGGCGCTGGCGGCGTCGCCCTTCCTCCAGCTCCGGCTTGCCAACGGCGACGTCGGAATGCTTCCCCCGAACGCCGAGTCGCGCAAGGGCTACGACACCCTGACCCAGCAGTTTCCGGGGCAGAGTCTGAACTACATCTCCGCCGTGGTGCAGTACTCGCAATCCGGTGTGCTGACGGCCGGCCGGGTCGGCGACCTGTATGACTTCGGTCAGCGTCTGCAGCGGATCTCCGGGGTGACCAGGGTGGAAAGCGTGGTGACGAGCGACGCCACCATCTCCCGGGAGCGCTACCAGGCCCTGCTTACGGGGCCGACCTCAAACCTGCCAGCAAAACTTGCGGACCTGGTCCACCAGAGCGTGGGGACGAAAATCGTCGTCTTCTCGGTGGTGACCTCGGCCCCGGCTCAGAGCGACGCCGCCCGGACGATCGTCCATTCCATCCGAGACAGCGCGCCTCCTTCGGGGGCCCGGGTCCTTGCCACCGGCCAGACCGCCTTCGATATCGACGTCATCGACTTCATCCTCCAGCGGATGCCCGGGGCGGTGATCTTTGTCATGATCGCGACCTACCTGGTTCTCTTCCTGCTGGTCGGCTCGGTCCTGCTACCGCTCAAGGCGGTGGTGATGAACGTCATCTCCATCTCTGCTTCCTTCGGCGCCCTGGTCTGGATTTTCCAGCAGGGCCACCTGAGCTCCCTTTTGAACTTCAGTCCCTCCTCCATCGATCCATCCGTCCCGGTGCTCCTCTTCAGCATCATCTTCGGGCTATCGATGGACTACGAGGTAATGCTGCTCAGCCGGATCCAGGAGGAGTACCTGCGCACCGGCGACACCCGGCATGCGGTTGCCGAGGGGCTGGAGCGCAGCGGGAGGCTGGTCACGGGCGCGGCCCTGATCATGGTGGCGGTCTTTAGCGCCTTCGGCCTGGCGGACGTGGTCCTGATCAAGTCCATCGGGCTCGGGTTGGCGATCGCGGTAGTGATCGATGCTACCCTGGTCCGCGCCCTGATCGTGCCCGCCCTGATGCGGCTGCTTGGTCGCGCAAACTGGTGGGCGCCAAAGCCACTGGCCCGGCTCTACCGACGCCTGAACCTCGGTGAGTCTGAGCGCCTGTTGCCGGAGGTCGCCCCACAAGCGCTCCCCCGGGCCGGCTGACGAAACGTTCCGCGTAACAGTTGATGCCCGCCGGCGCGTCCCGCCACCTTTCACGTAATCGTCGCTTGCTCGGGCACTGGTTCGCCGCCACCCGGGCGGATATATCGATGTGCTCCCCGTCCGGGCTTCGCGTCCAACCCCTGGGCCCGCTCGGCGTGAGCGGCGGTCGCTGCTCTCGGAAATTGACCGGGGCGGCTGGCTGATCTTCGCCGCCCAGGGCCTCTCCGGTCTGGGGACCGCGCCATTTGTCGTGTTCGGGACCATCTACCAGCGCCAGCTGGGAGCAAGCGCGGTGGAGATCGGGCTGATCGCGGCGCTCGGCATGCTGGTGGCGACCCTTTCCATGATCCCGGGCACCGGGCTCGCGGAACGCTACCACCTGCGTCCCACCATCTTCGCCGGCTGGCTGCTGGCCATCCCGGGGCCGGTCTTCTATGCGGTTGCGCCCCACTGGGCGTTCACCGCCGTGGGGACGGTCTTCCTCTCAGTCGCCGTGATCAACACCCCGGCTATCAATGTCTACCTCACTCTCGGCGTGGCCCGTGACCGGCTTGCCATGGTGATGACCCTGGTGCTCTCTTCCTTTTCGCTCTGCATGATTGGTTCAACCCTGCTGAGCGGCTGGCTGGCGCAGCTGGTCGGAATCCGATGGGTATTCTTCTTTTCCTTCCTGGCGCTCTCCCTGGCCGGAGTGTTCGTCGCCTTTCTTCCGCGCAAGGAGCTTCCCCCCGAAGCCGGCACCACGGTTCGCTACCGAGACCTGTTTCGGATCCCGGCGTTCGTCGCCCTGCTCGTGCTTTTCACCTACCTGACCGTGGTGCTCTTCCTCCCCTGGGCCTTCACCACCCTCTATGCCCGGGAGGTTGGCCACGCCAGCGACCTCTGGCTCGGAGGGCTGATGGCCGTCTTCTACCTGGGGTCGGTGATGATGGGCCTGCTGCTCAGCCACCTCCGCCGAAACCTGGGCAGCATGCTGGTCGTGCTTTCCTTTGAAACCGCCTTCGTCGCCTCCGGCATCGTCCTCGCCCTGGGGGCCGGCCTTCCGATGCTGCTCCCCGCCTTCTTCCTCAGGGGGACCTTCTGGTCCTTCCGGCAGGTGATGACCGCGGTGGTGGGAGAGGCCCTCCCCCCGGCAGCGTGGCCAAGGGGTTATGGCGTGTTCGCGCTGGCGACCGGCGCCGGCGCCGCCATTGCCTACCCTCTGGGTGGCTGGCTCTACGCCCGCGACCCGGGTATGCCCTTCTGGTGGTCGGCGGGCTTGATGGGCGTGGGCCTGGCGGCAACCTTCCTCGCCCGGGGCCACTTCGGCGGGGGACGCTTGAGCCAGGCCCCGATCCAGCCGGCCCTTAATGATGAGGTCCTGCCCGAAGCCGCCTGAGCTATCCGCCGACCGTCGTCCAGTTGGGGTCCTGGCCGGTGTATGGAAAATCGACCGCCCACTCGGTCAGCTGCTGCGGGCGCGAACCGTCACCATTCATCAGGAATACCTGTGGCACCCCATCGATGGTGCCGACAAAACTCACCCGCCGGTCATAGGTGGGAGCTGACGGGTTCGAACCATTTGGCGCTTCTTTGCCCCCGGTCACCTTGACCAAACCACCCGCCTCGCCCGCCGCGAAGATGTTGACCCGGTAGAGCGCGCCGTCGGTTCCCGAGCCAACACCGGCGATCAGGGTGCTGTTGTCGTTGAGCCAGGCGGCGCCGGCCAGATCGAGCGGTCCGGCTCGGCGATATGCGTTCGAGCCGGTCGCGGTCAGGTCATACACCCACAGCTCCGGGCCACTGGCCGTGAGCCGGCGAAACGCGAGCTTGTTGCCATCGGGCGACCAGGCGGGGTGGTCGGCTGGGTCTTCCAGCCCGATCGGCCGAAAGCGTGTCAGCAGGCTGAGGTTGCGGATCCACAGGTGGCTGGTTCCCTGGTCGGTGGCACTGTAGGCCACGTTGGTTCCGTCGGGACTGATGGCAACCGATGTCTGGACGTTCCCCTCGTTCGTGATCGCCAGGTCCTGCCCGGTCAGAGGCAGGTAACGGCGGAGGTTGCCGTGGGTCAGATAGACGATGCTCGAGCCGTCGGGCGACCACAGGACCTCAGACCCGCTCGCGCCGGGCGAGCTCACCTGACCGCTGGCCAGGGTCACGATCTCGAGCCGCCCCTCGCCGGCGCCCCGTGGCGCGAGGACCAGCACCAGGCGCCGCCCGTCGGGTGACCAGTCGAACGACAGGATGGCGCTGCTGAGACGCTCCTCCGGGTTCAGGCCGTAAAGGATCTTCGGGGTCGAGCGGTTGAGAAATGAATCTGGATGAGGGTCGACGATCGCCACCCCAAAGGCCGGCTCGCCCCGCTGGCCGATCAGGTAACCGACCCTCCTGGCGAGGGACAATCCGCCGGTCTTGAAACGGCTCTCGATCCGCCCGTAGGTCGAGTTCTGATGGGTGTCAAGCGCCCCCTCGATGGAGACGGTGTAGGACTGATCTGGTTTGAGGACGCTGAGCGGGATGATCTCGAATTGGGAGGTATCGCCGCCCGGACGAGTTCGCACGAAAAACGGGGTATCCGGCGTCAGCTGGATAGCCGTCCGCAAGGTATCCGGTTGCATCGGCCGGCTGAAGCTGAGCACGATGTTGCGGTCCGGCGCCACCGCCGACGCGTTGTCGGCAGGATCGACCGAAGCCAGGGTGGGCCGCCCCTCGGTTGTGAAGCGCCACGAGTGCTCCAGCGTATTTGTCTGCCCGCTCGAGTCGGCATAACCTGCGTGCAGGGAGACGGTGTAGGTGGTCGAGAGATCGAAACTGACGTTGTCGTGGATGAAGACCAGGGTGTTGTTGTTCCAGGCAAAGTGGCAGGGCTTGGATCCACCGCAGGCCGCCAGGCTGGGCGTGAGCACGAACCGGCGCTCAACCGAATCGTGGTTCATGGCGCGGTCGAAGGTGATTCGCACTTCCTGGTTGGTGGCCACCTCTTGGGCGCCCTGCCCGGGGACTATGGCGACGATCCGAGGCGGGTTGAGGGTGCAGGCAGCCAGGGGGAGCGCTCCCAGCCCGAGCAACAGCACGATTGCCCAGCGCCACAGCTGTCGCACTGGCTCAGCTTAGTGCGGCCACATTACGCCGCCCTGAGTCAGCTTGAGGCTAGCGCTGTTCTTCCACCACCTGGCGCATCTCATTGGCCAGGTTGGTGAGGCGGGTAGGGTCGACAAACATGATGGAGGTCTGCGATACCCGGTCGATGGTGCGCTCCAGCGCGTCGAGGTTGTGCTCGGTCGAGGCCAGCATCTCCTTGACCTTCTTCGCCCGGCTTTGCAGGGCGTTGTCGGTCATCTGGTAGAGCTGGTTCATCAGGGTCTGCCAGTCCACCTCGGGCTCGGCGCCCCCTGCCTGGGCTGGGGCAGTCTCCACCTGCGGATGAGGGTTGCGGGCTGCCTGGAGCGCGGAGGCATTCGGGGAAGCGGCCGCCGGTGTGGTCCGGTACACGGTGGCCGGGATGCTGGTCGCCGTCGCCAGCATCTCTTCGAGGCTGACCGAGGCCGGCTCTTCGAGGTCGGCCACCGCCTTTACCTCTATGCGGGTCTTGGGATCACTGCAGAGCTTGGTGACGATGTCTGGCTGCTGCTCCAGTTGGGGCTGGCCCCGGGTGAAGGCGCCCAGCAGCTGGCCCCCGCGCAGGAGGACGATGCCCATCTCCTCTGGAGCCCGCACCAGCAGGCTGCCGTGGATCTGCTCTTCCTGCAGATACTCGAGCAGAGCCTTTACGTCGACGAAGCGGGCCAGCAGTCCCTGGAGGATGGTTGGGGCGGTGAGCAGCTGGTAGATGGCCGTCACTACTTCGGGCGTGAGCTCGATCACGTCCATGCTTCCCTCACCCCGGTCGACGTCGTTCTTGAAGAGCGAGAAGGCAGTCCGCCCGGTGCTCACCACAGCCCCACCGTCGTAGAAACTCTCGATCAGGCTGCCCTGGTAGAAGAGGATCATGCCCCGCGAGGCCAGGCCGGTCAGCCGGAGGTAGCCGGTCAGCCGGTCACTGCTCAGCGATCGCAGCAGTTTGGGAAAATCTACAAAGGCGGTCTTTAAGGATTCATAGACGAGCTTGCCCACCGGCAGGGGATAGAGCTCGGTGGTGGGTTGCTCCACCGATGGCGCCGGTTGCGGCTGGACGATCCCGGGGCTGGTCACAGGGCGCTCCGCCATTGGTGGTGGCGGCGCCGGACGCTCCTGCGCCGGGGCCGCCGACACGCCTGGCTGGGCGGCCGCCGAGTTGTCGGCGCCCGGCAGGCCGCGACGCCGGGCCTCGGCGAGAATGTCGGTGGTAGGAGCGGTGATGGTTTCTTCAGTGGGGAGTTTGGACTTTGGGTCGAAGGAGTAGTCACCCTGTCGCCAGGTCAGCGGCTGAAAGACCGCGTCCTCGCCCTGGCTGCCGTTGCCGTAGGCATGGAACAGGTGGCCGAACAGAAAAAACAGCGAAAACGCCTCGCCGCCATTCCGAACTTGCAACGTGCCGGTCGCCCGCTGGGCTTGCATCGACTGCAAGAGAGAAAGCAGGGGTGTCTGGTCGAGATTTCCCTTGTAGTCCAGAAGCCTCGGCGCCTGCTCGATGGAACTCTTGCTGTCCAAAAGCCTCCCACCGCCCCGAGATTCTTCACATGCTAGCACAGGACAAATACGCCAACCGCATCCCACCGAATGTGGCATCGGTCGTGTTGGCCCGAAGTCGGGCTAAGCTGTGCGTGGCATGGGCGAGCTCCTCACCTGCGATGATCCCGCCGGCTGGGATGCTTTCGTTTCGCGGGCGAGCGACGCGTCGCTCCTCCAGTCGTGGGCCTGGGGCAGCCTGAAATCGCGCCACGGGTGGAAGGCGGTCACCCGCTACCTGTGGTCTGAGAGTGGCGGGACGCAGGGCGCCATCTCGGTGCTTCGCCGTCCGCTGCCTGGAGGTCTTTCTCTTCACTACGCTCCGAGGGGACCCGTCCTCAACGGACGGTTGGATGAATGGCCCGGATTCTGGCAGGCTTTGCGCGAACGCTTGGGGAAGGAGGGCGGGACCATCCTGAAGGTGGATCCCGAGTGGAGCTCGCCGAGCGAAGCGGCCGCCCTCGAAGCGGTCGGAGGCCGGCCGAGCCGCCTACCGATCCAGAACCAGGCGACCATGCTGGTTGACATCACGGGCGGCGACGCCGCCTTTGCCCGCCTGAAGGAATCGACTCGCCGCAATATTCGCCTTGGCGAGAAAAACGGTGTCACCGTCGAGGCGTCCGAGGCGACCGCGGCGATGGATATCTTCTACACCCTTCTCCAGGAGACAGGAGAGCGTGAGAACTTCGTGGTCCGGCCTCGTGCCTACTACCAGGACTTGCTTGCGCTCTTCCGCGAACGCGGTCAGGTGGCCGTCTACCTGGCCCGCCATGGGGGCCGGCCACTCTCCGGCGCGGTCATGCTGTTCTTCGGGCGCAAGCTGATCTATCTATTCGGTGGCAGCACCTCGGCCGGCCGCGAGGTCAAGCCGACCTATCTGATGCACTGGCGGGCGATCGAGGATGGACAGCGCCGCGGCTGCACCGAGTACGACATGTGGGGCGTCCCCTTGAACCCGAACCCCGAACACGCCGGCTACGGATACTACACATTCAAATCCCGCTTCAACGGCACGGTCGTTCGTTTCGTCGGTCTGTACGACCTTCCGGTCAACCGCGCGACCGCGCTCACCGCTCGACTGGTGGAGCGCTTTGTCAGGTCTGGCCAGCCTGAGTTCGTCTAGCGCCTGGTGAAGGTCGCATCCGCCGAATCCCTGGGCCAGGCGGCCTGGGACGGGCTGCTGTCGGGTCGCCCCGGCGGCAGCCTGCTGCAGAGCTGGACCTGGGGAGAGCTGCAGTCACGTTTTGGATGGGCCGTCGAGCGGCTCCTCTTCGATGAGGGCGCCTCCGGAGTCTCCTCGATCCAGCGGGCCCGCAGCCTGTTTCCGGGAGGGGCTCGCTATTACGTTCCCCGTGGACCGGCCGTGCAACCGGCGGTCCGCGATCAGGTCGTGGGTGAGCTGGTCGAGCGGGCTCGCAAAGGCTCGGGGGTGGTTCTCCAGGTGGAACCCGACTCAGCTCCGGACGGCGGCTGGCAACGGAGCCTCGAGCATCAGGGGTTCAAGCCGGGAATGTCGATCCAGCCGCTTGTTACCCAGCTGCTTCGGATCGACGGTGACCCCGAGCAGCTCCGCGCCGCCTTCAAGCCAAAGACCCGCTACAACCTGTCGCTCGCGGAGAGGAAGGGGGTCACTGTCAGCCGCAGCACCGACGTCCAAACCTTCGCCCGGCTTTCGGCAGAGACCGCCAGGCGGCAGGGTATCGCGCTACCGGGCCTCGCCTATTACCAGGCTGCTCTCGACCTGTTCCTTCCGCTCGAGGCCGTTCGCCTCTACCTGGCGCACCACGAGGGGACTCCCCTGGCCGGGATCATCGTTTTCAGATTCGGAGAGACCGCCTATTACCTGTTCGGTGCATCCGGCCTGGAAAAGCGCGAGCTGATGCCGAATTACCTCTTGCACTGGACTGCGATGCTGGAGTTCCGGTCGCTAGGTTGTACCACCTACGACTGGTGGGGGATCCCGGAGGAGCCGAAGCCCGATCACCCCTGGTTCGGCCTCTACCGGTTCAAGACCGGCTTTGGCGGGGACACGGTGCGCTACCCGGGCCTCCACGAGCGAGTCCTGCGCGACGCAGCGTGGCGCTGGGAGGAGCGGTTAAGAAAATTGAAGGGCCGCGTGCGCAGCCCTATACTCGGTTGACATGGCGCGCGACCGGACGCTGGCCGAGCAGGCATTCGAGCAATTCCCCCAGGCCGTCGTCCTGGTCGACCGTGACACCGCCGTCCTGTGGACCAATTCAGCCGCCGAGCGTTTGACCGGCTGGTCACGGACGGACGCGGCGGGCCGGCCGGCAGCGGACATCCTCGAAGTCAGGACCGAGACCGGAGTCAACCTGTGCGCCCCCAACGGGGCCCTGCGGCGAGCCCTGCGGGTTGGCGCCTCCGTGAACACGCACTTCGCCTATCTCTTTCGGCTGCGCACGAGCGACGACCCGGTACGGATCGCCTATACCGTCGCCCCCCAGCGGGGCAAGGACAAGAATGTTGTGGGCGCCATGATCGTGATCCATGACGTCACCCCCGAGCTCGAGACGATCGAAGCCAGGGACGCTTTGATGCTGGCCGCCTCCCATGAGTTGAAAACTCCCCTGACCACGCTCAAGGGACTCAGTGATCTGCTCCTGGACTTCGAGCTCAGTGAGCCCCAGCGCCGCGAGCTGCTCCTGGACTTGCACGGCCAGGCCGACCGGATGGAGCGCCTGATCGAGGACATCCTGGACGTCAGCCGGATCGACTCCGGGCGGGTATCGGTCGACCTCTCGCGGCTGGACGTGGCCCCGGTCGTGCAGCGAGTGTGTGAAGATGTTCGGCCGATGCTGCGCGACCACAGCCTCCGCTGCCGGATCCCGGAGGACCTTCCGCCCATCTGGGGCGAGGCGCGCAAGCTCCACCAGATCCTGGTCAACCTGACGACCAACGCCATCAAGTATTCCGAGCCGGGAACCCAGGTGACGCTCAGCGCCCGTGTCGAGCAGGGGTACGTCCGCTTCGATGTTCAGGACCAGGGAGTTGGCATCCGCAAGCAACACATGGCCCGGTTGTTCGAGAAGTTCTACCGCGCGGATGACCCAGCTGTGCGCCGGGCGGCGGGTACCGGGTTGGGCCTCTATATCGTCCGCAATCTGGTGAATATGCTCGGCGGCCATGTGTCCGTTCGGAGCCGCCCGGGGAAGGGAAGCGTCTTCACCGTCACGCTGCCGCAGGCCGAGGTGCCGCAAGCCAGCCCGCGGCTCGTGGCCGCCTCGCGTTAGGAGACCGCGTGCCCGCCGCCAAAAAGATCCTGATCGTCGACGACGAGGCCATGATCCGCAAGGCCATCCGGCTCGCCTGCGAGAAGGAGGGCTACGAGGTGATCGAGGCTGAGACCGGGGGTGACGCCCTCCGCCGTATCGACGTGGGCAAGCCCGATCTCATCCTGCTCGACATCATGCTGCCCGACGTGTCAGGCTTCGACGTCTGCCGCGACATTCGCAAAGCGGGGCTGCGGATCCCGATCATCATTCTCAGCGCCAAGACCGAGGAGATCGACGTGGTGGTCGGGCTCGAGATCGGCGCGGATGACTACATCACCAAGCCCTTTCGCACCCGAGAGCTGCTGGCGCGGATCGCGGCCCACCTGCGCAAGGCGCGCCAGGAAGAGGAGGCGGTCAACCAGGGCCGGCTCGAATTCAAGGACCTGGTCATCGACCTCAATGAGCGCCGGGTCTTCCACGATTCGAGTGAGGTGATGCTGACCCACACCGAATTCGACCTCCTCGCCTTCCTCGCCTCGAACGCGGGCAAGGTGCTGTCCCGGGAAAAGATCCTCAACCATGTTTGGGGCTACGAGTATCCGATCGAAACCCGCGTCATCGATGTGCACATCCGCAACCTGCGCCGGAAGATCGAGCAGGACGCGTCGCACCCGTTCTTCATCCTGGCGGTGCCCGGCATCGGCTACCGCTTCACCAGCGCCGGTAAAGTCGCTTAGGACACGGCTGCGGCGCTGACTTCGCCGCGCAGGTCCTGGTAGATGGCGAGCAGTCGGTCGAGGTTGCTCGCCAGGCTGTAACGCTCGACCGCCCGGGCGCGGCAACGCCGGCCCAGGTCGGCGCGAAACTCCGGATAGTCGATCAGCGTCTGCAGCCCCAGCCGGAGCTGGCCATCAATCTCCCGCGGGTCGAGCACCAGGCCGGCGCCTCTGAGGGCCTCGCCGTCGCTGCCGACGTCGGTCGCGATGCTCGCCGCCCCGCATGCCATCGCCTCGAGCAGAGAAAGGGATAGCCCTTCCACCACCGACGGTAAGACGAAGATGTCCATCGCCCGCAGCATCGCTATCCGCTCGCTCTCATCGAGGACCTGGCCGGTGAAGTGCACCCGCTTGCCGCTGAAGCGCCGTTCGAGCCGGCGGCGCTCGCTCCCCCCGCCGACGACCAGCAGCTTGGTGTCCTCCGGCGACTCCACATCCTGGAAGGCTTTCGCCAGCGCCTCCACATTCTTCTCAGCGTCAACCCGCCCCAGGTATCCGACAACGACCTTGGCCTGGAGGCTTTCCTTGTAGGTCGGCGGCCCGGGCGTGTACTTGTCGATGTCAACTCCATTCGGCACCACGCACACAGTGGCTTCGGGCACGCCGTACTGGGCGAGCAGGGCTTTCTGCTGCTCGGAGAAGATGATCACCCGGTCGTATGCCGCCAGGGACTGCGAGTAGAACCGATACAGGGCGCTGCTGATGCCTTGCCAGAGCGAGAACCGCGAGTCGTAGGGGATGTGGAAGGTCGCCACCACCGGTAATCCGAGCTCGTGGCAGAGCTCGGGCAGGCCGAGGTCGATCAAGGTCGAGAAGCTGAGCGAAACGTGGACCACGTCGACGCGTTCGCGGCGGAGCATGTCGGTGATGATTCGTTTGGTCCTCGGTGACGAGATGATGTACCGATGGCTGCCTGTCCAGGACTTCAGCGCGATGTTGTCGGCGGCCGCGGCGTCCAGGGTCCCGTGGTGTACGAAGAAGACCTTGGCCCCGCGTGCGCGCAGGCCCGCCACCATCTCCCGCGAGTAGGTGAGCAGGCCGTCCCCCGCCCGGGTGCTCTGATGACCGAGCCAGGCGATCCGTAGGGGCGTTGTCATGACGGAGCCCTGGCGAGCAAACGAGACATGGTCTCGCCGCTCACCGGCTCCAGGAGCTGGGGGTCGACCTCGGCCAGCAGTTCCAGCAGGAAAGGTCGATTGGTGAGCTCCGGGTGGGGGATGCGCAGACCGTCCTCATCCACGATCCGCCGGCCGTAGAGCAGGATGTCGATGTCGATCTCGCGCGGGCCCCAGCGGGCGCCGGGAGTGCGGCCCAGCTCACGTTCCAGCGATTTGATCGCCGTGAGCAGGTCGCGTGGTTCCATGGTCGTCGTCGCTTCTACCACCTGGTTGAGAAAACGCGGCTGGTCCCGGATTCCGACGGGCTCCGTCTCGGCCACCCGGGATTGGCGCAGCAGCCGAAGCCCGGCCCGCTGCAGTCCCTCAATAGCCCCGCGCAGGTAACCCTCCCGGTCGCCCAGGTTGCTCCCCAGCGCCAGCCAGACCGTTCTCATGCACCCCGGACGACGGCGTCTGCCATTCTTACCACTCGTACCATCGCCCCCACGTCATGCACCCGGACCATATCCGCTCCGCCGGCGATGCTGAGCGCCACCGCGGCGGCGGTCCCCTCCAGCCGCTCATCCACAGGCAGGTCGAGGGTTTTTCCGATGAACGACTTGCGTGAGGGTCCGATCAGGATGGGATGGCCCAGGCCACGGAAGTCGCTAAGCCGGCGGATGATCTCGAGATTTTGTTCGCGGGTCTTTCCAAAGCCGATCCCGGGGTCGCAGATGATTCGTTCAACCGCCACCCCGGCGCGGACCGCCAGACCCACGCTCTCCTCGAGCGACTCCCTGATGTCGCTTATCAGGGCCTGGTACTCCGTACCCTGCTGGTTGTGCATCACGATCACGGGCACGCCCGCCGCCCCGACCGTGGCCGCCATCTTCGGATCGCGTCGCAGTCCCCACACGTCATTCACCAGGTCGGCCCCCGCCCCGATCGCCGCGGCCGCAACCTCGGCCTTGTAGGTATCGATCGAAATTGGAACCGAAAGCACCCCACGCAGGGCGGCGATCACCGGCAGCACCCTGGCCGCCTCCTGCTCGGCCGGAAGCCCGGGACCCGACCAGGTCTCGGGCCGGGTGGACTCTCCGCCGACATCCACCAGGTCGGCGCCGTCCCGCTCCATGGCTTGCGCCTGGGCCACTGCCCGCTTCAGGTCGGTCACCCCGTCTCCGGAAAAGGAATCGGGCGTGACGTTGACTATCCCCATCACGTACGTCCGCGACCCCCAGGCGAATTCGCGGTTTCCAATTCGTAGGGGACGTGAGAGCCCCACCACAGGCTGAGCGTAGCATCATTGCCTTTGATGAAATTGAAAGAGGTCCTCAGCGGGATCCCGGTGGTCGAGGCGCCAGCGGCCGACCCGGACGTGACCGGGATCGCCTACGATTCCCGGGCCGTCAAGCCGGGGGACTGTTTCGTCGCCATCCCGGGCGCGCACACGGATGGTCACCGCTACGTGGAGGTAGCGCTTCGCGACGGGGCGTCGGCCGCCCTGGTGCAGCGGAGGGTGGGGACCGCCTGGCCGCAGGTCGAGGTACGCGACACCCGGCAGGCGCTCGCCCTCGCCTCGTCCAACTTCTACCAGCAACCAACCCGGGCGCTCCGTCTCGTGGGGGTCACCGGCACGGACGGAAAGACCACCACCAGCATCATGCTGCACCGGATCCTGATGAATGCCGGCGTGCCGGCGGGTGCCATCACCACCGTGGACGTCCGCATCAAAGACGCGGTCGAAACCAACGACTCCCGGCAGACCACCCCCGAGGCGCCCGAGATCCAGGCCTTGCTAGCCCGGATGCGAGCTGAGGGCGTCCAGTGCGTGGTCCTCGAAACCAGCTCCCACGGCCTGGCGCTGCAGAGAGTCACCGGTTGCCAGTACGACGTCGCGGTCTTCACGAACATCGCGCACGAGCACCTGGACTTCCACAAGACCGAGGCCGCCTACCGGGAGGCGAAGGCGCGCCTGATCGACCTCACCGCCGCCTCGGTCGACAAGGGCATCCCCAAGACGGCGGTCCTTAACCGCGATGACCCAAGCTATCCGTACCTGGCCCAGCGCCGGATCGCTCAGCAGCTCACCTACGGAATCCAGCTGGACGCCGACCTCAAGGCGACCCGGATAGAGGCGTCGCCAAAGGGTGTGCGCTTCGAGGCGGTCACCCCGTCCGGCCCGCTGGAAGTCGGGCTGCGACTGGGCGGTCGGTGGAATGTCTATAACGCCCTGGCCGCCGCCGGCGCTGCCCTGGTCCTCGACCTGCCGCTCGACATCATCAAGACCGGGCTCGAGAGCCTGGAAACGGTGACCGGGCGGATGGAGGCGATCGACGTGGGCCAGCCGTACAGCGTCGTGATCGATTACGCACACACGCCCCAGAGCCTGGAGAAGGTACTGCGTGAGCTCCGCCCGGTGACCAGCGGTCGCTTGATTGCCGTCTTCGGCAGTGCCGGTGAGCGCGACCGTGAGAAACGAGCGTGGATGGGTGAGATAGCCGCCCGGCTGGCGGACTATGCCGTCTTTACCAACGAGGACCCGCGCGAGGAGGCACCGCGCCAGGTGATTGATGAGATCGCCGCCGGTGCCGAGGAGGTGGGCTGGCGAAGTGGGTCGAATTATGTCTCGATCGAAGACCGGGGCGAGGCGATCGCGCACGCCGTCGCGAAGGCGCAGCCCGGTGACACCCTGCTGCTCGCCGGCAAGGGACACGAGCGCAGTATTTTCATCGGGCGCGACAAGCATCCCTGGGACGAACGCGCTGCCGCGGAAGCGGCCATCAGGCGGCGGTTGAAGACCTCCGGTTGAAGGCCAGGGTGGCGCCCGCCAGCATCAGCAGGGCGGACGCGGTCATCACCACCCCGAGGCCACCCTGCACCAGTAGAGCTCCCAGGACACCTCCCAGGATGCCGCCGAGGTAGAGGGGCACATACACCAGGTTGAGGGTCGCCGAACGGCGGTCGTCGGGCAGATCCACCGCTAGCTGGGCGATCACCATGGCGGTGGCGGTCGCGCTGGCCGCTCCAAAGACGAGCGCGTAGAGGGCCAGGACCAGCAATGACGGTGCGAGTGGCATGCCGACCAGGCTGACCGCGCCCGCCGCCGCGGCCGCCACCAGCACACGCTGAAAGCCATACCGGTCACCGAGCACGCCCGCGATCGGAGATAGAAGCGCGCCCACCAGCGTGGACACGCCGAA
>VBDY01000058.1 GCA_005882775.1 Chloroflexota bacterium
ACATGACCCGCTGGCCGAGCAGGTTCATCACATAGCTCTGTCCGTAACGAGCCAGGAAGTTGACGAACAGCACCAGCAGCCACAGCCCGGCCAGGCGCTCGTAGCCGTTCAGCCGCCCCGGCCGGATGTAGTGGTCGATCGCCTGCTGGGTGAAATAGGGCCCGGCCAGGTCGTTCAACGAGCTCACCAGCAGCAGGCCCAGGCCGGTGATACCCAGCATCCGGTGCGGTCGGACGTACCGCCAGAGCCTCCGCATCAAGCGCGCGTCGTATGCCTTCCCGGTGATCTCGTCCGCTCCCGCCATCCGAAAACCGTGCATGCCCATCAGCGCTCGGCCCCGAGCGCCGGGCCGGGCAGCTCTTCTTCCTCAAGCTCCCGGCGCAGCTGCTGGCGCTCGTAGAGCCGGGCATACTCACCGCCCTCGCCGAGCAACCGGGCATGGCTCCCCTGCTCCACCACCCGGCCCTCCTCGAGCACCACTATCTGGTCCGCATCTTTGATGGTCGAGATCCGGTGGGCGATGACGATGCTGGTGCGGCCCTCCATGAAGCCACGAAGACCGCGCAGGATGGCTTCCTCGGTCCGGGTGTCCACGCTCGACAGCGCGTCGTCGAGCACCAGGATGGCCGGGTCTTTCAGGACGGCCCGGGCGATCGCGGTCCGTTGCTTCTGGCCGCCGCTCAACGTCACCCCGCGCTCGCCGATCATCGTCTGCAGCCCGTTGGGAAACTGCTCGAGATCGGCGCTGAGCTGCGAGAGCTCGGCTGCCCGCTCCACCGACTCGGCGGGCGCGTCCGGCGCCCCCAGCATGATGTTCTCGGCGAGCGTCTCCGAGAAGAGGAACGCCTCTTGCGGGACGTACCCGATCTGCCGGCGCAGGACATCGAGCGGAAGGTCGCGGATATCGGTGCCGTCGATCAGGATGCGGCCTTCCTGCGGGTCGTAAACCCTGGCCAGCAGGCGCACCAGCGTGCTCTTGCCCGAGCCTGTGCTTCCCACCAGCGCCAGGGTCGACCCGGCCGGCACGTGCAGTGACAGGTTCTCGAAAATCGGTTCGTCCACATAGCGGAAGCTGACATTCTCGAAGGTCAGCTCGCCGCGGACTGCCTCGGGGCGCAGCGGCCTGGGTGGCGAAGCGACCGCCGGCGTCTGATGGAGGATCTCCTCGATCCGGTTCAAGGACGCCGCCCCCTGCTGAAACAGGTTGCTCACCCAGCCCAGGGCGATCATCGGCCAGGACAGCAGGATCAGGTAGGTGTTGAACTGCACGAACTGCCCGAGTGTCAGCCGGTGCTGGACCACGTGCTGCCCGCCGACGTACAGCATCACCACGGCAGCCAGGCCGGCGAGGGTGCCGAACAGCGGCCAGAGCGCGCTGTTGATGCGGGCCCAGGCGATGTTCGCGTCGACGTACTCCTGGTTGATGGCGCGGAACGATCGCTGCTCGGCTTCCTCCTGGACATAGGCCTTCACCACCCGGATCCCTGAGAAGTTCTCCTGCGCCTTTGACGAGAGGGCCGCGAACTGCTCCTGGACGCGGAGGAAGCGCTTCTGGATCTGGGGCCCCAGCACCAGGAATCCCAGCGACAGCAAAGTCAGCAACGACACCGACAACAGCGTCAGCTGCCAGTCGATCCACAGCATCAGGACCACAGCCGCGGTGAAGATCACGACGGTGTTGAAGATGCTGCTCAGCCCCATCCCGAGCAGTTGCTGGACGGCGCTCAGGTCGTTGGTGGCCCGGGCCATGATGTCGCCGGTCCGCATCCCCTGGAAAAACCGCTGGTCGAGCCGCTCCAGCTGTTCGAACATGTCGCGGCGGAGCTCGTTCTCGATCCGCCGGGCGACCCCGTTGACGGTGTAGCGCTGGAGGAAGCGAAACACCGCATCCGCCGCCGCCGCCGCGACGATGGCGATGAAGATCAGCGGCAGCCGGTCGGGCTGCTTGCGGACAATTGCATCGACCCCGCGCCCGAGCAGGAATGGCTGCAGCAGCGCGAACCCATTCGCCAGCAGGATGGCGACGATCCCGGCCAGCAGCGGGGCGCGATGACGCCAGACGGCGGCCTTCAGCCGCGCCGACTTGAGCACGAGACTAAACGGCCTGGCGCCGCTCGCCAAGGGCGCCGCCCGCCGCGCCGGCCGCCGCGCCCACGCCCATCCCGATCAGCACTATCACCAGCGCCACGATCACCCCGATCGCCCGGACGGTAGCGTCGGGCGGTATCGGCCGGGGCGCGCTCGGACAGTGCACGGCTCTTATCGCGAGATCCAGTGAGAGTACGAAGCCCACCAGCACCGGCAGCCCGGAGACCGCGCCGGTCACCAGGCCGGCGAGCGCACCCGCGCTGATTTTGGAGCCCGACCGGGTGGTCTGCCAGCCGGCCGCCCCGGCGATCACGAGAAACAGGATAAGACCGCTCATCGTCAGCGTCAGGTTCCCCTTCCCGGTGACGCAGATGTCTGCCGGACGGTTGAGGCTCCCCAGCACGTTCACCACGATGGTCGCCACGCCGGCAGCCACACCAAAAATCAGTCCGTAACGCAGCCACGGTTTCATGCCTGCGTGATTTTATCCGGAGGCGAGGGCAGGCTCTGGGGAGTTAGTGCGTGGCAATAAGCATCGGATCGAGCGCCGGAGCCGAGGGGTCGGTCATGGAGAGCAGGTTCATCGGGTCGATCGGGCTCTCCTCCAGGCGCACCTCGAAGTGGGTGTGCGGCCCGGTTGAGTTGCCAGTCGAGCCGACCAGGCCAATCAGCTGGCCGCGCTTGACGATGTCCCCCTCCTTGACCCCGATCGTCATCAGGTGTCCGTAGAGGGTCCGGAGGTTGGCGTCGTGCTGAATCAGGATGTAGTTGCCGTACCCGATCAGGTTCCCGGTGCTGTCGGCCATCCCCCGGGCGAAGACCACCGCACCGTCGGCGGCCGCGAACACCGGGGTGCCCAGGGGGACCGCCAGGTCGAGCCCGGTGTGGAAGTGAGCAAACCCGGCGAAGGACGGCTCGAACAGGTAAGGCGTGGGCCCGAATGCCTGCGAGATCGTGGCATGCGGAATCGGCCAGAGCAGCCGGCCGGTCGATAACAGCAGGGGATCTTCGGGCGGCAGCTTGAGGGTGCCGAGCAGCGTGTCCTGGGCCCATACCGTCTGCTCGATCTGGCGCAGGACCGCGTCGGTTTTCAGCTTGATCAGCTTGGCCCGCTCCGCCGCGGCCGTCGGCGTGTCGGATTGCATGGCGTCCAGCGCTGAAAGGGCTGCATCGATAGTGGACTGGAGCTGGACCTGCAGGCCCTGTTCGACCGTGACCTGCGAGGCGACCGCTGCTTGCAGCTGCTGCAGCTGGCCGAGCAGGTCCTTCTTTTCGGACCGGCTCTGCTGGAGGGTCGTCTGTGCGTGCTCCAGGGTGGCCACGTCCCCCTGGACCGCCTTCACCATGGCGATCTCGCGGTCTATCACCGCATCGCTATAACCGATCCCCTCCAGGAAGCTCTGGAAACCTCCCGCCCGCAGCACCGCGAGGAACATGTTGTCGTTTTGCTTGTAGACCCGCCGCACGATGTCGCGCAAGGCCGCCCGATCGACCTCGAGCCGGTTGGCGGTCTGCGCCTGTTTTTCACTCACATCGGCAATCCGCGAATCAAGCCTGACCACCTGGCGCTGAGCATCGAGCACCTGCTGGCCGAGCGCCACCAGGTTCAGCTGAGATTGCTCGAGCGACCGTTCCAGCATCAGGGCGTGGGACTCAGCCGAGGTCAGATCACCGATCAGCTGGCCCTGCGCGTCCTTGTTTTGCAGCGTCTGGTTTTTTGCCTGGCTCGAAGTGCCGGGCGAGGGGCTGGTCAGCGCGCGGGGCGAGGAGCTGGTCAGAGCGCTCGGGCTACTCGCCGGGGCGGCTGAAGGCGACGGCGCTGAGACGACGCCTGGCGGGCTGCCCGACGGAGTCGGCGAGGGCGACGCGGCGGGACTGGGGCTTGCGCTATCCGCAGCGGCGCTCATGGGCAGGAGCAAGAGGGTGGCCGCTATCGGGAGGGCAAGAGTGAGCAGCAGGTGCCGGGGGACCCGCGGCCGGCGTTTTGCGCTTACGGCGACGCCTGTATTTACAGCCCTTCCTCAGTATTTACAAGTCTTGAGATGGCACCCAAAACGCCACCCTTTGCGAAAACCTAAGGCCCCTCCTACAAGGCCTGTCGCGCCTCCTCCGAATACGAAACTACCACCGGGACGCCCCTCAATCCGCCGAGTCCGGTAGCCAGTTAGTCTGGACTATTTTTACACTTTTGTCACTCCCAGCGCGCTTCCACCTTATGTGAGCCGCGCTGTTGCTGGCTCTGTTGCACGATCTGTTGCACAATGAGTCGCCCCGGCTGTGCTACCATGCCGGAAAACCAACTCGGCCTAAGGGGGAAGTCCTGGCACAGAGCAGGTTTTTGACGCACACGCTTGTGCTACTCGCGGCGGCATTCGTTCCCATACTGACCTCTCTAGATCGGTCCCACAACGA
>VBDY01000059.1 GCA_005882775.1 Chloroflexota bacterium
CACGCCGGGCCCGCTTCGGCGACCCGGTTACCTACGCCAGCCTGACGTTCTCGATCGACAACGCCGCGATCCGCCGGACCGCCTTCAAAGGCATCCATTTCAACGAGCACCTGCATGTCGGCGCCGACCGCGCCTGGGCGCGCCAGGTGCTTCTGGCAAGTTACACGGTGGCGTACGTACCCGCGGCGGTTGTCGAACGGGCTGTGCATCACAGTCTTTCCAGTGCCTGGCGGCAGGCGATCCTGACCGGCTGGACCGATGAGTACCTGGACGGGGACGGCGGCACCATGGAGCTGCGGGCGATAGGCTCCGGCTGGAAAGAGGCGTGGCAGCTGGTCGGGGGCTGGCACTGGGACCGGCTGCCGTTTCTCACGCTTGAAGATGCGGTCTGGCGTTACGGATACAAGCTGGGCCACCGGTTGCACCGCCTGGCGCCCTCGATCCGGGGCCGGATCGCGCCCGATATCGCCATGGAGGAGCCGCACCGGCCGCTGACGGAGCGCGAAAAGGCCGCCTAGCTCGAGATGCCGGCTCCGGGCGGCCCGCTGGTACGGTAACCTGCGCGCATGCTGCTTAAGAGGCTCGGGTGGGTGCTCCCGGTCCTGGTTGCCGTGTCACTGGCCGCCTGCGGCAGTTCCGCGGGCGTCGCCAAGGGCTCGCCGACGCCATCTCCGACCCTCGAGGCAGGCTGGAAACCGTATACGGTCGCAGCCGAGGGCTTCGCCATAGCCGTGCCTGGCAGCTGGGACCGAGTCGATCTGAACCTGTCGGCGAGCGACCTGGCGGCCGCGTTCAAGGACCATCCGGAATTCGTCAAGGTTGCGGAGCAGGTGCAGGTCAACAAGGTCGTCAAGCTTTTCGCCGTCGACAACCAGACGCTTGGCACCGGCTTTGCCACGAATCTCAACGTGATCGTGATCCCCGTGCCCGACACGGTAACCAGCCTCGACCAGCTGGTGACGGCGGAGCTGGCCACTTTCACCCGGTTGCAGGTCTCACCCGCTAAACAGCGCGTCCACCTGAGGGTGGGTGACGCGGAGCAGCTCGATTACACGCTGCCAATAAATGATGCCACCGGCGCGAAGATAACGGGCGCGGTCAAGCAATGGTTGTTGCTCCGGACGAGCGGCCGCCGCGCCGAGTACGTCATCACGCTGACCACTCGGGCTGACCAGACGGCCGCGTATGCCACGACGTTTGGCAAGATCGCCGACACCTTCAGCTACCAGTAGGCTTGCGGCTCGCACCGGCCGGTCACCGAACGCGGGGATGGCCGCGGGAAACAGTGCAGGGACACTGGTAGCTTCGCGCAGGTAACTTTCCCAAATTTTTACAGGCTTTCGAACCAGCCCACCACGCAGCGACCAGAAGTTGTTACGCCCCCAATCCGACACCCGGCCCGATCCCTCGCGTTCCCCTATCAGTAACTCTAAGTGCTTTCCAGACGTCGGTCCGTGGTGAGGTTTGGCCAACCGCGACGTTGGTATTGGCCTGAAGCCCCCCGCAAGATGGCACGGCGAATTCGCCCACCATCAACGGAGGTTGCGCGTTGGCCCCTGTTTCTCGATTGGCGTCCGCCGTCCGCACGCTTGCCGTGGCCTCAGCGATCGCGCTCGGCGCCGCGGTCGGCCAGCAGGTCGGAGCCGGAGCTGACACCACTCTGGGCGTGCCCCTGATCGGGCAGCAGGATATCCGATGGAACTTTTACCCGATGGGCTCGTCGGGCGACACCGTTGGCTCATCCGGCTGCGCCATCAGCTCAGTAGCGATGATGCTGAACTATTACGGACGCACCACCGACCCCGGGCTGGTCAACCTCTGGCTCACCCACAATGGCGGCTACGCGTTCGGCGACAAGATCCTCTGGTCGACGATTGACAGCTACAGCAACGGACAGGTGATATTCACCGGCTGGCTGGGTGCGGACATCAACCTGATCGTGTCTGAGATCGACGCCGGCCGCCCGGTAATCGCCGAAGTCCGGCTGATGGGCAACCAGCACTTCGTGATCCTGACGGGCTACGACGTGAACGGCTTCATCATCAATGACCCGTGGTTCGATGACACGGTCTACTTCGTTGCCCGATACGGCGACCCATCCACCGCGATCGTCTCAATCCGGACCTACACGCCACAAATCCCCCTGGGCCGCGGCGGCGGGCGTGTGAGTTGGATCGTAAATAGCGGCGCCGCTCCGCATCGATCTGAATAACCAGGGCTGATCTGAGAAGGAGTCTCGCCGGCAGGTCTCCATGGAGACCTAGGCTAAAATAGGCGGCAACCTCTCCATGCGCGGAAACGGACCCTCTGGGCCCAAACGGCCAGCATCGCCGCAAACGCGCGGGAGCGTCACGGTGGTGGTGCTCGCCGCCGGAAAGGGCGTTCGGATGAACTCCCGGATCCCCAAGGTCCTCCATCCGGTAGCGGGCCGCCCCATGCTTCTGTGGGCGCTTGCCGCTGCCAAGGCGGTCGACCCCGAGCGGACGCTGGTCGTCACCAACCCGGATCACGACGGGGTCCAGGCCGCCGTCAACGGCGAGGGCCAGACCGTCCCCCAGCGCGAGCAGCTCGGCACCGGCCATGCGCTGGCCCAGGTGGCTGCCGCCCACCGCGGCGCGGGCCCGGTCGTCGTCTTATACGGCGACATGCCGCTGCTCCGGGAGGAGACCGTAACTCGGCTGCTCAAAGCCCACCGCAAGTCGGCCGCCGCCGTCACGATCCTGACCGCAACCTTCCGGGACCCGACCGGCTATGGCCGGGTCGTCCGCAGCCGCAACGGGCTCTTTCGCAAGATCGTCGAGGAGAAGGACGCCTCCGAGGAAGAACGCGGCATCACCGAGATCAACTCGGGCGTCTACTGCTTCAGCGGGCGCGAGCTCTGGCCGGCCCTGCTCAAGCTCGAGAACCGCAACCGGGCCGGGGAGTATTACCTGACTGACGCTGTGCGCCTGGTCAAGGGCAAGGTCCAGACCGTCGAGGTCGATGACCCTGACGAGGTCCTGGGCATCAACGACCGGCGGCAGCTCGCCCAGGCCGAGGCCACCATGCGGCGACGCATCCTGGATAAGCTCATGGCTGACGGGGTAACCGTGACGGACCCGGCAACCACGTATGTCGACGCCGATGTGCGGGTCGGCCGGGATTCGCTGATACATCCGTTCAGCGTGCTGACCGGTGCGACCTCGGCCGGCGAGGACTGCGTGATCGGGCCCTTCGCGCAGATCCGGGATTCTGTCATCGGCGACGGCTGCCGGATCGAGCGCGCCCACATCGAAGCCTCCAGGCTCGCCAGCAATGTCACGGTCGGGCCATTCTCGCGGCTGCGGCCGGGAAGCGATCTCGACGAGGGCGTCAAGGTCGGCACGCACGCCGAGATCAAGAATTCGCGCATCGGCGCGGGGACGACGATCTCTCATTTCAGCTGCGTGCTAGACAGCACGGTGGGCGCAAACGTGAACATCGGAGCGGGCACGATCACCGCGAATTACGACGGTGAGTCAAAGCACCGGACCGACATCGGCGACCGCACCCAGGTCGGGAGCGATACCATCTTCGTAGCACCGGTGACCATCGGCAGCGACGTCTACACGGGGGCGGGGTCGGTGATCACCAGGGACGTGCCGGCGGGGAGCCTGGCGATCGCCCGACCCGAGCAGAAGATCGTCGAGGGATGGACCGCCCGCCGGCGGGCGCGTAGGAAGAAAGCAGCGGACGTCGCGCCGAAGGCCGGGACGCAGAAAGCCGGGACGCGGGAGGTTGGCAAGCGATAGCTCAGCCCAGAGTCGGCGAGCGAATGGTCGAGCCCCGGATCCAGCCGCTGGAGGGCGCTCCCAGGCAACCCGGAGAGCTCAAGCTGCTGGCCGGCGACGCCCATCCCGAGCTGGCTCGGAAAATCGCCGAAGCCCTCCACGAGCCGCTCGGCGGCATGAAAATCACGCGCTTCGCCGACGGCGAGATCGACGTCAAAATCGCCGACAGCGTCCGGGGTGCCGATGTTTTTTTGATCCAGCCGACCTGCGAGCCGGTCTCGGACAACCTGATTCAGCTATTTATCATTCTCGACGCGCTGCGTCGGGCTTCGGCCGGCCGGATCACCGCCGTGATTCCGTATTACGGGTACGCCCGCAAAGAGAAGAAGAGCCAGGCGCGCGACCCGATCTCGGCCAAGCTGATGGCCGACATCATCACCCTGGCCGGGGCCAACCGAGTGATCGCGCTGGATCTTCATGCAGACGCGATCCAGGGGTTCTTCGACATCCCGGTCGACCACCTGACGGCAGAGAAACTTCTCGTTGAGTACATACGGAAGCTGCACCTGGATAACGCCGTGATCGTCTCGCCCGATGTGGGCGGCGCCAAGCGGGTGGGCGGCATCGCCCGCCACCTGGACCTGCCGATCGCCTTCGTCTACAAGCGGCGGCCTAAAGACGACGTGGTCAGCGAGCAGCGGGTGGTCGGCGAGGTGGATGGCATGGACGCGGTCGTCGTCGACGACCTGATCTCGACCGGGGGGACTCTCGTTGGCGTCTCGGAGGCGCTCCGCGCCGAGGGCGCTCGCAGCGTACGGGTGCTCGCCACCCACGGGGTGCTGGCCGCCGACGCCGTGGCCAAGCTGATGGCGGCGCCCATCGAAGAAGTCGTGATCACGGACTCGCTGCCCCTGCCACCGAAAAAGCAGCACGCGCGGCTCAAGGTGCTCTCGGTCGCGCCCCTGCTCGCTGAGGCGATCCGTCGCGTGCACGAGGATCGTTCCGTCAGCGAGCTCTTCAAGTAGCCAGGAAGCACGATGGACGGCACCACCTGGTTAGAACTGGCAATCATCGCGGTGGCTCTCGTGCTGGCCGCGTTTGCGGCGTCGGCCGAGACCTCGCTGACGTCGATCAGCCGGGTCCGCCTGCGGCGCCTCTCTGAAGAGGGAAACCCCCAGGCGATCATGATCGAGAAGCTCCACAAGGACCCGAACTCCTACCTCTCGACCATCCTGATCACCAACACCGTGGCCATCATCGTGGCCTCGTCGACGGCGACCTTACTGGCATTGCATCTCTACCAGGAAAAGCTGGCCGAGTGGCTGGTCAGCCTGCTGCTCTCGCTGGTGGTACTGATCTTCTGCGAGATCGCGCCCAAGACGATCGCATTGCAACGCGCCGAGCGGGTGGCATTGCGCCTGGCCCGGATCGTGACCGGAGCGACTTTCATCATGCGGCCGATCGTCGGGGTCCTGACCGGCATAACCAAGCTGCTGCTGCGTCTGACGGGCGGTACCCAGGTGAAGGGCCCGTTCGTGACCGAAGAAGAATTGAAGATGCTCGTGTCCGTCGGCGAGGAAGAGGGCGTCCTCGAAGAAGAAGAACGCGAGATGATCCACGGAATCTTCGAGATGGGGGACATGACGGTCCGGGAAGTAATGGTCCCGCGGACCGACCTGGTGTCGATCGAGGTGAACCAGCCCGTGGCTCAAGCCGTTGAG
>VBDY01000060.1 GCA_005882775.1 Chloroflexota bacterium
GTCCTGCGAGCCGGCATCCACCACCAGGATTTCGAGCGGCGCAAGCCCCTGGCCCATGATCCGGTGGAGCACCGTCCCGAAGGCGCGGCCGGCGTCGCGGGTCGGGATTACGATCGAGATGGAAGCGCCGGAGCCGCCCATTTGGCGGTGTAACGTAGCACCATGACCGATCCCGCAGGCAGCCAGCCGGTCGAGTTCGTCGGCGGCGCCGGGGACACGCCCCGCCCGAAAGTCTGGCCCTATTTCGTGCTGGGCGGGGTCCTGGTCGCGCTCGTCACGGCGGCGATTGTCCTCTGGGGACCGATCAAGGCGGCGGGCCGCGGAGTCGGCGAGACGGTCAGCCCGTACTCGATCACGATCACAGGCGGCTGGGCCACCAGCGACAAGATCACCGGGGTTCCAAACCACCTGATCCTGACCATTACCAACGGCGACATCCGCACCGTGCCCGGCCTCACGGTGCAGGTCAGGAGCGTCTCGGGCCAGTGGTTCCTGCTCAGCGCCACTCCGCACGCCGTCATGGACGGAAACGACGCCTTTTTTCCGGACACCATCCAGAACGGCAAATCGGAGACGATAAACCTCAAGCTCCTGCCCCCATTCAAAGCCGGAGTCGACGATGTCCACCTGGCATTCCTGGCCGGTCGGAGCGGCAGCGCCATCGAGCGGGTCGTCGCCCCAGCTCAGGTCAGGGAGCTCGAGCCGACCGACGTGAACGTCACCCTGACCACCCTCTACGACAAGTCGATTCCGATCAACACCCCGGCGATCTGGTACATCGGCCTGGAGAACACCGGGCTGGTGGCGACCAAGACGGTGAAGGTCACCTTCGTCGACCTGCCGGATACCGTCAAGATCGACGCCCAGAGCAGGCCCGCCGTGTCGAGCGACAATGGCAAGACCTTGACATTTGATGACGCCCTTGCGCCGGGCGACAAGGACGTGATCGGCATCCAGGTAACGCCGAGCGCCGCCGGCACGCTGCAGGTGACCGCTCTCGTCTACATCGACAACGCGCGCGACCCGGTGCTGCTCGCCAGCGGCGCTTCACCGGTTCGCTTCATCGTCAAGGTCACCCCGGCGGGTGGCTGATCAGCCGAACCTGATCGTAATGAAGTAGTAGTAGGTGGGCGTCTTGCCATCCGCGCGCACCCCGAAGACCCGGATCTGACCTCGGGCGCCCGCGCTCGCGCCCGTGTACGTGATCGATAGGTCGTAGTGTCCGTAGTCGGGTGCGGCCGCCGACGCGGTCGTGGTGCCGCGTCCGAGCTCCTTGCCGCCGCTGTCCTGGACCACCCCCACCACTGTGCCGTTCAGGACGCTGGCGGTGCCGGAGACGCTGACCGGGTTGGTGATGGTGGAGTCCGCGTCGGGGCTGTCGATGATGATGTGCCCGCTCTTCGCGATCGGCGTCGGCGACGCCGAGGTGGTCGGTAGCGAAGACCCGGAGGCGGCGGCGGATGCGCTGGTCGAGGCGCTGGCGGACGCCGACGCGCTGGCCGAGGCGCTCGAGAACTGGAATACCGTCTGCTGGTTGTCGTTGGCGCACGCCGTCAGCACGCTGCCCAGGCCGGCCAGCAAGAGCAGACTGAGTCGTTCCCGCCTCATGGCAAGGCCTGTGTAGCACGAACGCTCCGTAATGGCAAGCCGGCCACGGGCGGGCGCGCAGAGGTCCGAGATCTATCGGCCCGCGTCCCCAGCCAGAGCGCCGCCCCGACCACCGCCAGGATGATCAGACCGCTGTAGAAGGCGCGGAAGATGTCGCCCATCGCAACCTCGCGCAGGACGGTTCCCTGGATGAAGAGCCGGGGAGTAAAGAGCGGCGCGTGGAGCTGATCGACCAGGAAATCGCGCCAGGTCGGCCCGGTGTCGTTGGCGATGATGTAATAGAAGGTCCCGAGCAGGAGCACGGTCCAGGCGATTCCCGCGGCCAGGGCCGCGTACACCAGCCGGGCCAGTCGCCGCTGGAGCAGGAAGGCAAACACCGCGCCCAGGCCGAGCGCGACCAGCAGCGTTTGGTCGGTGAGGCGCCGCGCTCCGAACGCGGCCCCGCCCCACCAGTCGGAGAGCGACGCGTTGACATAGAGCTCGCCCACTGCGATGGCGACCAATCCCGCTCCGAACCACTGAAGCCGGCGCACCACCGCGGGCATCCCGAGCGCGGCGACGGCAACGATCGGACTCCAGCTCAACCAGCCATGGCGGGTCGAAAACAGCATGTCCCACAGGTGCGGATGTAGGAAATCGAAAAAGATGTTCGGGGCTGACTGAGGCAGCCAGTGCTCGAACAGGACGCGGTCCATCGCCAGCTGAGGCAGGCCCGGGGCAAGCGCCCCCACCAGGAAGAGGGCGTAGCCGGGGATCAGTCGAACCGTCCAGCGCCGGTGCCAGATCTGCCAGCCGGCCTCGAACGGGACCAGCGCCAGGAACAGGACTTCCTGGGCGTGAGTGATGGTTGCCAGCCCTCCCAGCGCCCCCGCCAGCAACCACTGGTAATGCCTTCGATTCTCCCGGGTCTGGTAGAGGTAGAGCGCGAACGCGGTGGTGGCGAAGATCGTGAAGTTGTGCGAGTACGACGCCTCGAAGAAGATGTAGTTGACCACCGGCGTGGCGAAGATGGCGCCGATTGTCGCCAGGACCGCGGCGTCTCGCCCCCAGAGGCCACGCACGAACCGGTAGATCAGGATCAGCGCCAGCGCCACGAAGAACAGAGAGGCGGCCGTGAAGGCGAGCTGATATTCGCTGCCCACGTCAGGGCTTTGCGAGCCGGGCACGACAAAAATCAGCACCAGGTGGGCGACGACATAGAAGGGCAGCGCCATCAGCGCCGACCCAACCGGCTTGAAGTTCGCCGTCAGCCCGTTGGGCAGCGTGATCTGGAGGAATATCGGGTTGACCGGCGTGTTGTTCGCGATGAACTGGTCGAAGGTTGGACCGACGTCGAATGACTGGTGGGCGACGATGGTGGGCAGATAGCTGTAGTAGCCGACCCCGTCCCCCCGGACGGTCGCCCGGAAGCAGCAGAAGAGGAGCAGGACGGCAAAGCCGGCCAGGATCAGCCGTCCTCTCGGTATCTCCTTCACCCGGGTCAGCAACGGTGGCATCGTAGCCTCCCGCATTAATATCGTGCTTGAGGTTGCTGGCCTTTCTTAACCAGCCCTCATGACCGGCTCGGCGGCCGGGCGCATGATCGCATCAGGGGAGTCTACGGGCGGAGGTCAACGTTGAGAGGGAAAACGGTACTCGTCCTCGGCGCCGACGGCTACCTTGGTTGGGCAACCTCGCTGCACCTGTCGAAGCACGGCCATGAGGTGGTCGCCGTGGACAGCCTGGTACGGCGGGAATGGGACCGCCAGTGTGGCACCCAGAGCCTGGTCCCGATCCGGAGCATGCCCCAGCGGATCAAGCGCTGGCAGGCGGTCAGTGGCCGGTCGATCAGCTGGCGAAAGCTGGACCTGCGCGACGCCGCGGCGGTCCATCGGCTGATCGAGGAATTCCAGCCGGACGCGCTGGTTCACTTCGCGGAGCAGCGCAGCGCGCCGTTCTCGATGGTCGACCTCCAGCACGCCGCCCTGACCCAGGTCAATAACCTGGTCGGCACCCTCAACCTGCTATTTGCCATGCGCGACCACGCCCCGAAAGCGCACCTGATCAAGCTGGGGACCATGGGCGAGTACGGCACGCCCAATATCGACATCGAAGAGGGCTTCATCAACATCACCCACAACGGGCGCCAGGCACGTCTTCCCTATCCGATGCAGCCGGGGAGCTTCTACCACCTGTCCAAGCTCCACGACAGCCACAACATCCAGTTCGTCTGCCGGATCTGGGGGCTGCGCGCCACCGACCTGCACCAGGGCGTGGTCTACGGCTGCCAGACAGACGAGGTCTCCCAGCATCCGGGGTTGGCCACCCGGTTCGACTACGACGCCATCTGGGGCACCGTGCTCAACCGTTTCTGCGTCCAGGCGGCGGTCGGACAGCCGCTCACGGTCTACGGCAAGGGCGGCCAGACGCGCGGCTTCCTCGACATCCGGGACACCGTCGCCTGCATCCGGCTTGCGCTCGACAACCCGGCCGCTGAGGGCGAGTACCGGGTCTTCAACCAGTTCACCGAGCAGTTCTCGGTCAAGGCCCTGGCGGAGCTGGTCCGCGACGCGCGTTCGACCCATGGGCTCTCGACCAGCATCGCTCATCTCCCCAATCCCCGGGTCGAGAGCGAGGAGCATTACTACAACGCCAAGCACCAGAAGCTGCTCGACCTGGGGCTGCAGCCGCATTTCCTGGGCGACACCCTGATCGAGTCGGTGATCCAGACGGTCGAGAAGCACGCCGCCCGGGTGGATCCGGTCGAGCTCGAGCAGCCCAACGTGGACTGGCGCAAGGGCGGATCCGCCGGCTGGCGCAAGCCCGTCGAAAAGACGTTAACGCCGGTGTCGGTCGTCAGTCCCGGTGCGAAGAAGAGCCGCCGGAAATCACCCGAGGACTCGGCTCGTCCTCAGGCTCGGCTGGTCCAGAGCCGCTGACCGCGACCACGGATGGACGGCGACCGCCCAGGTAGAGGGCGAGCCAGCCCGCCGCGCCCTGCGGCAGCGATACGGCCAGGTCCAGGATGTGCACGGCCAGGCTGGCGGCCAGGGCATCGTCGAATGGAAGGCCGAGCAGCGTCAGCGCGGCCGTCCACCAGAGCTGGGTCGTTCCCAGCCCACCGATCCCCTGGATCGGGAAGGCGAGCAGTAGAGTTCGCACGCTGAGCGCAAACCAGACCTGCCAGAAGCTGAGCGGGTGGCCGATGGCTGCAAAGAGCGCCAGGTATTGCAGCCCGGTAAAGACGCGAGCCGCCGCCGTGCTGGCGATCAAGAGCAGGGTCCGGCTTCCGGTGCCGAGCTCCTCGAGTGCGGGTGCGATCCGGCTGACCAGTCCGCCGGCCAGGGGCAGTGCTTCGAGTCGAGGCAGGATCCAGCGCCTCGGCCGGTCCCAG
>VBDY01000171.1 GCA_005882775.1 Chloroflexota bacterium
GCCGAGCTCGAGCCGAACGGCCTGCAGCCGCTTGAGCCCTCGCGCCACCTGTCCGGCATAGCCCAGAAATTCCTGGCCCAGCCGGATCGGGGTCGCGTCCTGCAGATGGGTACGCCCGGTCTTGATCACCGGCATGAACTCGGCGGCCTTCCGCCGCAGTGAGCTCTCCAGGTACTCGAGCGCGGGCACCAGCTCGACGCTGATTTCAACCAGGGCGGCCAGCTGCATGGCGGTCGGGATGACGTCATTGCTGGACTGGCACCGGTTGACGTGGTCGTTTGGGTGCACCAGCCTGCCCTCGCCGCGGGGCCCGCCGAGGATCTCGCTGGCGCGATTGGCTATCACCTCGTTGGCGTTGGTGTTGGTGGAGGTGCCCGACCCGGTCTGGAAGACGTCCACCACGAAGTCCCGGTCGAACCTGCTCTCCTCGACCTCCTCGGCGGCCTGGGCGATGGCGGCGGCCAGCCGGGCCTCGAGCAGACCGAGCTCGGCGTTTACCAGGGCGGCGGATCCTTTGATCTGCCCGAGCGCCCGGATGAAGCTGCGAGGCAGTCTCAGGTCGCTGATGGGAAAGTTCTGGCGGGCTCTTTCGGTGCTGGCGCCGTAGTATGCGTCCTCCGGGACCGGGACTTCGCCCATGGAATCCCGCTCGGTGCGCATGCGCTCGGCTGCCATCGCGGCCATCGTAGCAAGGCGTTCCAAGCGGCCCCACTCAAATCCTCCTCCTGAGCGGGGAGAAAACGGCTCAACGGGTGCCGTAAGCTAATGGTCGTGGCTGCCCGGATCGCCTCCATTCAACTCTGTCCCGGACATCGCGAGCCGATGCGCCTTGTAGATGCGGCCATCCTCCTCAAAGGAGTTGGATTGGAGGGAGACAAGCATGCGAGCGCAGCCTCGCAGCGGCAGGTGTTGCTGGCGGACAAGCAAGACCTGGATGGGCTCGGCCTCGAGCCCGGCACCATCAAAGAGAACCTCACCATCGAAGGCCTGGCGGTCATGGAGCTCGAGCCGGGAACCCGACTGCGGGTGGGGAAGCGGGCGGTGCTCGAGGTGAACAAGGTGTGCGAACCCTGCTTTCGGATGGATGAGATTCGTGAGGGGCTTCGGCTTCAGCTGGACGGCCGGCGCGGCATGATGACCACCGTGGTCGAGGGTGGTCCGATCCAGGTAGGCGACCCGATCGCCGTCCTCGAGCGAGAAGAGCTGGTCAGCTAAAGAAACCAGAGCGGTGATTCGCGCCGTCGACCTGCACGTGCATCTGCCTCTCCCTGAGTGGCTGCAGGGCAGCATGGGTCCGTATCTCGAGAACGCCGCCCGCTATTTCCGCGCCAGCGTTCATGAAAAAACCGCTGACGAGCTGGCGGTCGAGTATGCGCAGGAGCAGGTCTTCGGCATCCTGCTGGCCTGGGACGCGCAAACCTCCACCCACCGGCCGCCTCTTCCCAACGACCTGGTCAGCGCCATCGTACGCAAGCACCCAAAACGGTTCGCATTCTTCGCCAGCGTCGATCCCTGGAAGGGACCGGCTGCCGTCGCTGAGCTGGACCGCGCCGTCCGTGAGCTGGGCGCTGTCGGCGCCAAGTTCCATCCGTCGATGCAGGACTTCTATCCGAGCGACGAGCGGCATTTCGATCTCTGGGCGAAAGCCGCCGAGCTGGGCATCCCCTGCCTGTTTCACACTGGCACCAGCGGTATCGGCGCGGGCGTCCCGGGAGGGCAGGGAATCAAGCTCGACCCGGCCCGGCCCATCCACCTCGACGTGGTGGCCGCCCGATTTCCGGAGCTGCGCATCATCGCCGCGCACTTCGGCTGGCCCTGGCACCTGGAGCTGATCGCGATCGCCCTGCATAAGACCAACGTCTTCATCGAGCTCTCCGGCTGGTCGCCCCGCTACTATCCGCAGGAGCTGACCCGGGAGATCGGCGGCCGCTTGCAGGATCGCACCCTGTTTGGCAGCGACTATCCCTTCATCAAGCCGGCGCGGGTGCTCGATGAGATCGACGATCTGGCGCTCAAGCCCGAGGCTAAGGTGAAGATCCTTCGCGAAAACGCAGCAAAGCTCCTCAAGCTCGAGCTCTGATCGCCGCCGATGAGACGTCCTGACAACTATGCCCGCTGGGTACTGGGAGTCATGGTCGGTATCAACTTCCTCAATTACCTGGACCGCTACATCCTGCCGGTGGTCGCCACCAAGATTCAGGCGGAGTTTCACCTGGACGACACGGCCATCGGTGCCCTGGGGACCGCATTCCTGCTGGTATATGCCGTGGCCGCCCTGCCATTCGGGATCTGGGCCGACCGCGGCGTCCGCCGGACCGTGGTCGGTGTGGGTGTCACCATCTGGAGCCTGGCGACGCTGCTCACCGGCCTGGCTCGGAGCTATGCGCAGCTATTCATCGCCCGCGCCGTCCTCGGGATTGGCGAGGCCGGCTACTATCCGGCGGGCACCTCGATGCTGGGCGACTACTTCGTCAAGGAAGGCAGAAGCCGGGCAATGTCCATCTGGGGCGCCGGCACGGCGGTGGGGATCGCGGTTGGCTTCGCGGGCGGGGGCATCGTCGCCAGCCTGTTCGGATGGCGGGCCGCCTTCTACCTGACCGCCATCCCGGGTTTGATCTTCGCCTACCTTGCCTTCCGGCTCCGGGAACCGCTCAGGGGGGCGGCCGAGGCCCGGGGTCCGCGTACCGACCGACCCGGTGCGGTATCCCGTAAACAGTTCATCGGGCTGCTGAGGATTCCGACGCTGCGGGCCACCATCGCCGCGGAAACGCTTTTGTTCTTCGTCCTGGCCGGGGCAGCGTACTGGTTGCCGACCTATCTTCACCGCCGGTTCGGGTTGGGGACGGCCTCGGCCGGGACGCTGGCGGGCGGGGTCCTGGTCTTTGGCGGGCTGATCGGCACTCTCAGCGGCGGCTGGATTGCGGATTGGTGGCGCCGGCGCAGCCCGAGCGGCAACCTCAACGTTGGAATCGCCGGCTTCTTTGGTGGCGCCCTCTTTGTGGCACTGGCCCTTCTCGCCCCCAGTCTCCTCACTTTCGTGCCGGCCTTCTCGCTCGGCGTGATCGCCCTCTATCTGTACAGCGGACCCTATACCGCCATCAAGCAGAACGTGGTGGTCCCGACGCTGCGCGCCAGTGCGGTCACTCTTTCGCTGCTGATCGAGCACCTGTTCGGAGACTCGTACTCGCCGTTTGCGATTGGAAAGCTATCCGACACCGTCAACAGCCTGCAGCTGGCGCTGCTCATCCTGCTGCCGCCTCTCCTGATCCTGGCGGGGCTGGCGGCTGCGACTGGAATCAGCTCCGAGGGCTCCGACTCCCTTGCCATGGAGGAGCGCTGGGCCGCGCTGGCCTAGTCGCGAATCCCGGCGAACAGATCGTCTTCCGACAGCGCAGGCGAAGCACCAACAAGTGAGAAGACCTCCACCGAGCCCATCGACGCGATCATCTTGCGAAGCGGCTCCCACTCCTGAGTCTGGGTCCGGTGGGCCGCAAACGCGCGGGTCTTTGCATCTTCAAACCCCGTGATCGAAACCCGGGTGGTGATGGGGGGCGGCGCCGGTAGTTTGAGTATGTCCACCGTCTGCGTGGTAGCCGACTGAAAGTAGAGCTTTGTCGGCGACCAGGGCGCCAGCCCGGTGGCGAGCCGCTCGAGCTCGTATGCGGATGGGTCGCCGGACTCCGCGCAGGCCTGGACGACAATCCGGCTGACCACCTTGTGATCCGGATGCCCGTACACCCCCTCGGGGCCGAAGGTCAGCACCACCTGAGGCCGGTGCACGCGCAGGCAGCGGACGATGTCGCCGATGAAACGCTTTCGTGTCTCCTCCACTTCCTCGACCTTTTCCAGGGCGCCGTCGGGATAGTCGAAGACCTCGGTAAAGGCGACACTCAGTGCATCCGCCGCTGCCCGCAGCTCGTCCTCGCGAACGTCGGTCAGCCGTCGCAGGTCCCCGGACGCGCGCCCGTTCCAGAGGCCGGCGCCGCCCCGCGTCATCGTAACCAGGGAAACCGTGGCGCCCTCCGCCGCATACCGGGCGATGGTGGAGGCTGAGGCAAAGCATTCGTCGTCCGGGTGCGGCATCACCACCATCAGGCGCTGTCCGCGTCGGTTAGCTGGCAATGGCGGTGCCCATAATAGGCAAAATGCCCCGACCGAGGCCGGCGGAAGCGCGGCCGCCGGCAAGAGGGCGCCGGGAGGCCTCGGCCGGTGGCGTGGTCTATCGCCCTCGCGAAGCTGAGTTTGCCCTGATCAAAGCCAATGGCCGCTGGCTTTTTCCCAAGGGCAACATCGAGAAAGGCGAAACACCGCAAGCCACCGCGCTCCGCGAGATCTCCGAGGAAACCGGCCTTCTCCCCGACAGCCTTCACCTGGTGGGGGCGCTGCCGTCCATCCAGTACGTCTTCCGCTGGCAGGGCCAGCTCGTCTTCAAGACGGTCCACAATTTCCTGGTCGAGCATCGGGGCGACGGTGTCTTCCAGCCCCAGCTATCCGAGGTGGAGGAGGCCAGATGGTTCAGCGCCCAGGAGGCCCGGCGGGCGCTGAGTTTCAAGAATTCACATGAGACGCTGGAGGCCGCCATCGGCGCGGTCGAGTCACTGGGGGTCGGGTCCTGAGCCTCCTCCTCACGGTCCACCTCAGCCTGGCCCGCGCGGGGATCCTGATCAGCGCCGTGATCGGGGTCTGGGGGCTATGGACCTACTTCTCCAGGGGATCGGCAAGCGCCGGCTACCGGTCCACCCTGATCCTGACCGAGGCGCTCTTTATCGCCCAGGGGCTGTTGGGGATCGCCCTTTTCCTGGCGGGTCGTCACCCGCGCGACAACCTTCACATTCTCTACGGTGTCGTCCTGGTGCTGGCCATCCCGATTGCGGCCAGCTACACCTCGTCCCACGACCGCCGGCGCGAGGCGCTGGTCTATGGCATCGTCGGCCTGGTCATGATCGGGCTGACCATCCGCGCCTTCACGACCTCCTGAAAATGCGGAGAGAGGGGCAGCCTGCCCCTCTCTCTGTTACCGCTGGTTAGCGGCTCTTACGGGTCGACTTCTTGGCCTTCTTCGTGGCCTTCTTCCTGGTCGCCATGCGTCACCTCCTTGTCGCGTGCGCGGCGAACCGCGGCGCACTGGAAACGCGTGCGCTCAAGCGGATAACGCTGAGTCCAAAATGATCTTGCAGGTTCGGGCGCGATGCGGCTAGAAGAGCGACAGCTGATCGGCGGCGCGCAGCGGTTTCGCCCGGATCAACCGGCGGCGCAAATGCATGGCGAGCTCCTCGTCAAATCCCAGGACCGTGTAGGTGATGGCCGCGCCCACCTTTTCCGCGTAACAACAGAGTTCCTCAAAGTCGGCGTGGTCCGAAATCGGAAACACTGCGTCCACACCCAGCCGCGTCTTCAGGCTGGCGTCCATGGCCCATCCGGTAAGGGCGGCGGTTCTGTATTCGCCAGGCCATCGAGAAAGTGTCTTGTGACGCGCCCCGGGCGGGATGATGACCACGGTCTCACCGCCGTCCCAGTCACCGACCGGGCGATAGGGCGGGAACGCACAGCCCAGCTCTCGATACACTTCCGTGACACCGAACAACGATTGATGAAGGAAGATCGCGAACCCTTCCGCGGCCAGCGCAGAAAGGATCTCCTGGCCCTTACCGAGCGAATAACCCAGTAAGAAGGGGGTCGCGCCGGCTGCGATGGTCGACCGGCACCAGGCCACCATGGCGGCCACCACCTCTTGCGAGTCCGGAAACGTGTAGCGAGGCTTGCCGAACGTGCTCTCCAGTACCAGCACATCCGCGCGGACCACCTCGGCGGGAGCGCTGGTGAACCCGTTACGCGTCTTCAGGTCGCCCGTGTAGAGCACCTTCCCGTAGCTGGTCTCGACCAGCGTTTGGGCCGATCCCAGCACGTGGCCCGCCGAGTAAAACGTGATCCGGGCCTCCTCCAGGTCGATGGGTTCGCCATAGGGGATCTCGTGCAGCAGCCCGGTTGAGGCCCGCCGGTGGGTGATCAGGCGCTTGGTGGCTGGGGTGACGAAGGCCAGAGGGTGCGAGGCGACATGGTCGCTATGGGCGTGGCTGATCACCGCTCTCGGCCGGGGCTTTGCCGGGTCGAGCCACAACCGCTGCTCGGGGAGGTAAACGCCGCTGTCCCAGAGGATCGGATATGGGGTCACGGCGGTGCCAGCGAGATGGCAGCCTGGCGGTCAGACCGAGGCGGTTCGGTCGAACAGCTCGTTGCGGAGCGCGCAGTGCATGCAGTACCGGTGGCCGGGCGGCCCGGCAAAGACGCTCGCGCGTCCGCAGTCGGGACAGGTTTCCTTGACCAGCGTGTCGGCCGGCGCGACAACAGGATCAGTGGTGGCGGGAGGAGCGATGACCGGTGGTTCGATCACGGCCAGGGCCGTGGTGGTCACGGTTTGAGGGGGTGGTGCGGACGGCAGAGTCGCTGCATCGGCTGGGGGGCTTTCAGCTTGAACGTGTGGTTTGAAGAGCCGGGTCAGCCAGCGGACCACTCGCGGCTACGGTAAATCACCCGGGCGGCCCTGTCAAATACGGCCTTTCAGGCCAAGAGCGCGAGTTGCTCCGGTTCTGGCGGCGGCTGCGCTCGCCACGCACGGCGATCTTCCACCCGGTAACGCTCGCGCAGGCGGCCAACCGCTTGCTGGATCGGGGCTTTGGCGGCGGCCGGAGCATAGGCGCCGGGGAAGATGGCGCGGTACCGGGGCAGCAGGTGGGGAAACTCGCGCTCGAGGAAGCCGAAGAAGTGCTCCTTGGTGCCCGGCTTCAGGTAGACGAGATTTGCCCAGACAAAGCACGCCCCCGCCTCCGCGGCGGCAGCCACGGTCTCCTCCAGCTGACGCGGGGAGTCGCTCAACCCGGGAAGCACAGGCGCCATCCCCACACCGGCCTCGATGCCGGCGTCGACAAGCCTCCGCAGCACCCGCAAGCGCTGCCTGGGGGGTGGCGTTCCTGGCTCAGTCCTGGCCCAGATCGCCTCGTCGACCGTCGGCACGCTGAAGCAGACCGTGCTCTCCGCCTTTTGCGAGAGCTCTACCAGGACGTCGATGTCGCGCACCACCATCGTTCCCTTGGTGATCAACCCTATCGGGGTGCGATGGTCCCGAAAGGCCTCCAGGCACCGGCGCGTGATCCGGTAGCGGCCTTCCGCAGGCTGATAGGGGTCGGTTGCCGTTCCAAACGCGACCTTCTCCCGCTTCCACGACCGGCTGGAAAGTTCACGGCGCAGTAGCTCGGGCGCATTGACCTTGACCCCGATCCGGGAGGAGAAGCCCTCGCCCGGGTCCCGGTCGGCCAGCTTGGCGTGGGCCCGGGCAAAGCAATAGACGCAGCTGTGAACGCAACCCTGGTAGGGGTTGAGTGACCAGTTGAAGCCCATGTGCTGGACCCGGTTCAGGGCCGATTTCGCAACGATCTCGAAGTACTCCGGGCGCGCCACCGCCAGGTCAGTATAGAACATATGTTTGGTGTGATCCCTTTCCCGGATAATGAGAACAAGCCCTATGAATGTGCTCGTTTGCGTCAAGCAGATCCCGGACCCGAATGCGCCGGGCAAGATCGACCCGCAGAGCAAGCGGCTGGTACGCGAGGGCGTCGACCTGGTGCTCGATCCCGGTGACGAGCACGCGGTCGAAGCTGGCCTCCAGATCGTCGAGCAGGCCGGGGGAGAGGTAACGGTCCTCTCCATGGGGCCGCCGAAGGCCCTGGACGCGATCCGCAAGGCACTCTCGATGGGTGGGGCGCGAGGCATTCATGTCCAGGACCCCGGCCTGGAAAACTCTGACGCTCTCAGCACAGCCCGGGTGATCGGGGCCGTTGCCGCCGGAGCGTCGTACGACCTGATCATCTGCGGCACGGAGAGCACCGATGGGTCCACTGGGGCGGTGCCGGCCATGGTGGCGGAGCTGCTCGGCCTTCCCCTGCTGAGTTTTGCCAGGAAGCTGACCGCAGAGGGCAAGACTGCCCAGATTCACCGGCAGACCGACGAGGGCTACGACATCGTCGAGGCGCCGCTACCCGCGGTGGTCACGGTCACCGGCGGCATCAACGAGGCACGTTACCCGTCGCTGCGCGGCATCATGCAGTCCAAGAACAAGGAGGTCAAGGCGCTCAGCCTCAAGGACCTCGGGCTCGAGGGCAAAGCGGGCAAGGGTGCCCTCACCCAGGAGGTCCTCACGATCGCTCCCGCGGAAGCCCGCAAAGCCGGCGAGGTGGTGGAGGACAAGGGCGATGGGGCCAGGCGCATCGCCGATTTCCTTGCGGGCGCGAAAGTCATCTGATGGCAGCCGCCTGGGTTTTCGCGGAAACGGTCGATGGCACCCCGAGGCCGGTGGTGCTGGAGATGCTCACCAGGGCTCGTGGGCTCGGCCAGGCTGAGGCGGTTGCCCTCGGACCGGGCGCGTCGAAGGCCGTGGAAAGCCTGGGCCGCCATGGAGCCGAGCGGGTCTACCTCAATGAGGACGATGCCTTTCGCGACGTCCTGGCTCAGCCGGCGGTGGACGTGCTGAGCGGCCTGATCGAAAAACACCAGCCCTCGCTTGTGCTCTTCGGAATGACGAATGACGGGCGTGACGTCGCCAGCCGGCTCAGCGCCCGGCTTGGAGCACCCCTGATCGCCAACGCCACCGACCTTGCGCAGAAGGATGGAGGCTGGGCGGTGGTCACGCCGGTCTTCGGAGGAACGATGCTTGTGACAACCGTGCCGAAGGGGCAGCCCGCGCTCGTGCTCGTACGGCCGAAAGCCTTCGCCGCGGAGGCGAAGGGCGGCGGCGCGGCCCAGGTGGAGCAGGTCAGTGTCACGATCGACACCAACCGGCCCATGGCGCGCGTCCTCAAACGCGAGCGGGAGCAGGCGAGCGGTCCCCGGCTCGAGGAGGCGACCATTATCGTCAGCGGCGGTCGAGGACTGGGAGCGCCCGAGAACTTCAAAATCCTGGACGAGCTGGCGGCGGAGCTCGGGGCTGCGGTGGGCGCGAGCCGGGCCGTGGTGGATGCCGGATGGAAACCATATTCATTCCAGATCGGCCAGACCGGCAAGACCGTCAAGCCGGCCGTCTACCTGGCTTTTGGTATCTCGGGTGCGATGCAGCACACGGTCGGGATGAAAGGAGCGAAGACCATCATCGCGGTCAACAAGGACCCGGAGGCGCCCATCTTCAAAATCGCTGACCTGGGGGTTGTCGGCGACGTGCACAAGATAGTGCCGATGCTGACCCAGGAGATCCGATCACGCAAGGGAAAATGAGCGAGCTCAGCCTCCTGGCTGTCCACGCTCACCCGGACGACGAGTCCATCACCATGGGCGGCACGCTGGCGCGCTACAGCGCCGAAGGCGTGCGCACGACCCTGGTCACGGCCACCCGGGGCGAGGTGGGGGAGATCCTCGACAAGGAGCTGGACCCGAAGGAGGCCGCCCCGAGACTGGCCAGCATTCGTGAGCAGGAGCTGCGCAGCGCCGTCAAGATCCTGGGCGTGAGCGAGCTGGTGTTTCTCGGCTACGAGGACTCGGGCATGGCCGGACTTCCCAGAAATCGGGACAAGCAGGTCTTCTGGCAGGCGGACGAGGACGAGGCGGTTGGCCGCCTGATCGAGGTGGTCCGCCGGGTGCGACCGCAGGTGATGACCACCTATAACGAGGTTGGCGGCTACGGGCATCCCGACCACATCAACACCCACCGGATTGCGGTGGGCGCCTTCTACAGCGCGCATGACACCAAGCGGTTTCCCGGCGGTGAATCCTGGCGCCCGAGCAAGCTCTACTACTCGGCGTTTCCTCGCTCGGTGATCGCCGAGTTTGGCGAGGCCATCAAACGCGCGGGGCTGGCAGACCGGTTCTCGCGTGACGGTGATGAGGAGCCGCCCTTTGCCGTCGCCGACGACCGGGTCACCACCCGGCTTGATATCTCCCCCTACCTGGACAAGAAGCTGGCCGCCATGCGCGCCCACCGGACGCAGATCCCCGAAGACAGCTGGTTCATCGAGATCTACAAGGCCATGGGTCCGACCGCCTGGAACCGCGAGTACTACGAGCGGGCGCGTTCCAGCGTCGAGGCTCCCACGCCCGAGGACGACCTGTTCGCCGGCCTGCGATGATCGCGCCGTTAACCGATCCGCTCCTGGATCGGGCCGCCAGCCTGATCCGCGACTCGCGCGCCGGCCTGGCCTTTACGGGCGCCGGCATCTCGGTGGAGAGCGGCATCCCGCATTTTCGAGGTGCGGGAGGGCTGTGGACGCAATTCGATCCCTACAAGGTGGCCTCCATCGGGGAATTCCGCAGGGACCCCGCCCAGTACTGGACCTATAGCCGCAACCATCGGCGTACAGGAGCCGCCCCCAACCCGGCCCACCTGGCGCTGGTCGATCTGCAGAGAGCGGGACATCTGCGGGCGGTGATCACCCAGAACACCGATGGCCTGCACCAGAAGGCCGGCAGCACGGACGTGATCGAGCTGCACGGGTCGTCCCACGCCGTAGAGTGCCTGGACTGTGAGCGGACCTACCCCCGCGACCGGATCGACCAGTTGAACCGGCAGCAGAGCCCGCCGCTCTGCCCGGGCTGCGGAGGCCGGTTCCTCAAGCCGACGGTGGTCCTGTTCGGTGAATCGTTGCCCGCGCAGCCGCTCCAACATGCCCAGGCACTGGCCGAGGCGGCCGACCTGGTGCTGATCGTGGGCAGCTCGCTACAGGTCTATCCGGCGGCCGGCATTCCGCGGCTGGCTCGGGAGCATGGGGCTCAGCTTTGCATCGTCAACGCCGAGCCGACCCCTTTCGACCGAATGGCCGCGGTCGTCATCCACGGCCGCGCGGGTGAGGTGCTGCCTGCGATCGCGTCCCGAACTATCCCGTCTGCTGGCTGACCGGGAACGTCTGGCCGCAGGCGGGGCAGACCACGGGACTCTGGCCGAGCGGTGCCGTGAACAGGGTCTCGCAGGCCGGGCAGGCATAGTCGCTAACGCGTTCCAGCTCGCGCTCGTGCTCCGCCTGCATGGCGTTTGGGACCTCGCCCAGGTCCACCGCCGGGCTGCCACACTGCGTGCAGCGATACAGCGGCGACTCGGCCGGCCGGTACTCGAGATAGCGGCCAAGAGTGTCGACGAACACAGAGGCGTTCCACAGCTCGAAGCGATTCGTGCTGCACCGGTTGGGACAGGCGAGGAACACGGTGATCAGGCCGCCGTCCGCAGCCGTGCCAGCCGGTCCGCCGCCCGCCGCAGCGTCTCCATCTTTTTGGGAAAGGAGAAGCGGATCTGGCGTCGGCCGCGCTCCGGGTCCAGATAAAAGCTGCTCCCTGGAACGGTGGCGATTCCGATCTCCCGAACCATCCGGTGAGCCAGGCTGACGTCGTCCTGGTTGAACCGGCTGATATCGGTCATCACGTAGTACGCGCCGTCCGGAGGGTAGCTGCGAAAACCCGCGCCTTCAAGGATCTCCAGCAAGAAGTCGCGCCGCTCACGATAGGCGCTCAGGAGCTCGACGTAGTAGCTGTCCGGGAACGCCAGGGCGGTGGCGGCTGCCACCTGGAGCGGATGGGGCGCGCCCACCGTCACGAAGTCGTGGACCTTGCGGATGGCGGAGCTGATCGGTTCCGGTGCGATGGCGTAGGCCAGCCGCCAGCCTGTCACGCTGTAGGTCTTCGAAAGGCCGCTGATGGTGATGGTCCGTTCCCGCATCCCGGGAATGAGCGCAATCGATTGGTGCTCGCCGCGATAGACCAGATGCTCGTAGATCTCGTCGGTGATGGCAAGAACATCGAATTCCTGGCAGAGCCCCGCGATGAACTCCAGCTCCGCCTGGGAGTAGACCTTGCCGGTCGGGTTATGCGGAGTGTTGATGACGATGGCCCGAGTTCTTGAGTTGAAAGCACCCCGCAGCTGCTCATGGTCGAAGTGCCAGTCGGGCGGGACCAGCGGGACCACGACCGGCGTGGCGCCCGAGAGGATGCAGTCCGGGCCATAGTTCTCGTAAAAGGGCTCAAAGATGATCACCTCGTCACCCGGGTCGAGGACGGCCAGGCTGGTGGACATCATGGCCTCGGTGACACCGCAGCAGACCGTAATCTCGGTCTCCGGGTCGACCGTCATGCCCCGGAAATGCTGAGTCTTGCGGGCGATCGCGTCCCGCATCACCTTCGCCCCCCAGGTGGTCGCGTACTGGTTGAAGTCCTCCCGGATGGCGTTCACGGCAGCTTCCTTGAGCTCGGCGGGAGCGGCGAAATCCGGAAAACCCTGGGCCAGGTTGACACAGTCCGAGCCATGCTCGGCAAGGCAAAGCCGCGTCATCTCCCGGATGACCGACTCCGTGAAGAGCAGTGACTTTTGCGACACGTGACGGCGGACCATGGCGCGCTTTATCTTGGCAAATGCGAGGCGCCAAGCGCGTCGAGGAATTCAGTCGGGTCCTCCAGGCTGATGTCGAGCCGGTGTATCACGATTGGAACGCCCAGGCCGCCGCTTATTCGGAAGGCAGCTTGGCGGCCGGCGAGCCCGCGGGTGAGAAGACGCCGAGCACCTTGAGCACCTCCCGGGTATCCGTGTTTTCGAGGGAATGCCGAAGGCCGATGGGTATGAACACGGCCGACCCTGGGCTGAGCTCGCCGGCGACTTCCTCGCCCATCCATAGTCTCCCCCGGCCAGAGAGTACGTAGACGCATTCCTCGTGGGGGTGCGCGTGGAGCGGGGCTCGGCCAGGCGGAATCAGGCCGATGAACTGGGTGATCTCGCGGCACCCGGTCTGCGGCCCGGCAAGCACCTGGAAGCTGCGCTCGCCCATCAAGGTGACGGTTGCCTCACCTTCTCGGGTCGGCCTGGGGATCGCGACCGGGGGCCCAGGGGGCCGATCGATGAGCGGAGCCATGACGGCGAACAGAAGAAGAGGCCCGGAGGACGGATTGCGAAAGGCGTGCCCGACGCCCGCCGGGACCGACAAAGAGTCACCGGTCCCGATCGAGTCGGCCACGTCCCCACGGGTTGCCTCGCATTCACCGTCGAGGACATACACGACCTCCTCGGACGGATGACGATGTGCGGCTGACCGGTTGCCGGCGTCGAGCCGGTAGACAAACGTCGTCAGATGTTCGGCTCCGAGTCGGGCATCGACCAGCCACTGCACCCAGCCGTCGCCGTCCGGCCGGGCTTCGACCTCACCCACGTGGCGGAGCCGGGCTCGTGGCTGAACTGACACGGTCGATGACGTTACCATCTGCGTCACGATGAAAGCCATGACCCTGGCTATCGAGGACATCCAGCGGGCCCGCCAGGTGATCAAGGGTGCCGCCATCCGAACGCCGCTGGTGCAGCTGAACGTCTCCGACGCTCCCGCCCGGATTCATCTCAAGCTAGAGAATCTGCAGCCGATCGGGTCATTCAAGATCCGCGGCGCCGCCAATGCCATGAGCTCGATGTCGCGCGAGGAGCTTGCCCGCGGCGTGCTGACGGCCAGCGCCGGGAACATGGCGCAGGGCGTCGCCTGGAATGCCCAGCGGCTATCGATTCCCTGCACCGTGATAGCACCCGACACCGCGCCGGAGACGAAGGTCCGCGCCGTGGAGCGCCTGGGGGGCAGGGTGATCAAGGTACCGTTCGACCGCTGGTGGCAGACGTTTACGGACCGAAGCTATCCCGGCGTTGAGGGAGCGTTCGTCCATCCGTTCGACGATGACCGGGTGATGGCCGGCAACGGCACCATAGGGATGGAGATTCTCGAGGACCTCCCGGAGGTCGACACTGTGCTCATCCCCTGGGGTGGCGGAGGCCTGGCCTGCGGGATCGCCACGGCGCTCAGGGCGCTCAAGCCCTCGGTACGCATCTACGGGGTCGAGGCATCTACCGCAGCTCCCTTGAGCGCGTCGCTCCAGGCGGGGAGGGTGGAGGTGGTGAACTACACGCCCTCTTTCGTGGATGGGATCGGCAGCAGGACAGTGCTACCCCGGATGTTCGAGCTCGCCCGGGAACTGCTCGACGGGGCGAAGACGGCATCGCTTGAATCGATCGCGCATGCTATCCGGGTGCTTGCCGAGCGCAACCACGTCATCGCCGAAGGAGCCGGCGCGTGCTCGCTGGCCGTGGCGCTCTCGGGAGCCGCCGGTGGGGGGACCATCGCATGCGTGATCTCGGGTGGCAACTTGGACGCCGGAAAGCTTGCCCGTATCCTCGAGGGCGCCTGAGGTGGGCTCCCTGGACACCAGGGTCGCGCTGGTGACAGGTGCGGGTCGCGGGATCGGCCGGGCGGTGGCAATCTCCCTGGCGGCTGCCGGTGCGGATGTGGCCGTCGCCGCTCGAACCGGCGCCCAACTGGAGGAAACCGCCGCCGCCGTTCGCGCCGAGGGCCGCTCCTGCCTGACCCTGGTTTGCGACGTCGGCGACCGCGCCCAGGTCGACGGCGTGGTGGCGCGCGTGCGCGAGCAGATGGGCCCGCCCCTGGTGCTCGTGAACAACGCAGGCATCGCCTCCAGCGCCAAACTCACAGAGACCAGCGACGAGCTCTGGGACCGGACGCTTCGCGTCAACGCCACCGGTGCGTTTTACTGCAGCCGCGCCGTGCTCCCCCTCCAGCTGGAGGCCGGCTGGGGACGCATCATCAACATGGCGTCGGTAGCCGCACGCGCCGGCGCCGCGTACATCTCCGCATATGCTGCCTCCAAACATGCGCTGCTCGGACTCACACGAGCGGTCGCGGCTGAGGTGGCCGGAAAGGGGATCACCGTCAACGCCATCTGTCCCGGTTACGTCGACACCGACATGACCGACAGGTCGGTCGAGTTCATCAGCACGCGCACCGGCCGCACGCCAGACCAGAGCCGCAAGGTCCTGGAGGGCTTCAGCCCGCAGAACCGATTGATCACCGCGGAGGAGGTGGCAGCCCTGGCCGCCTATCTCTGCTCGGACGCCGCGCGAGGAATCAACGGCCAGGCCATCGTCGTCGACGGCGGAGCGGTACAGGGTTGACCGAGCCGACCGCGGAGCCGTTTCTAAAGTCGCGCAGCCTGGCCCGGCGAGCGCTCGCCGAAGGACACACAGCGGAGCCCGGTCGGGTCAACCGGCGCTTGCTCGGCGCGCTCGGCCGGCATGGTCTGCTCAGCCTGCTCTTCCCAGAGGCGGCGGGCGGTACCGCGACCGAGGGCGTCAGAGCCAGGGACCTCTGCCTGGTGCGCGAGGCGCTTGCGCAGGAGTCCACCGAGGCGGAGAACGCGGTCGCGATCCAGACCCTGGGTTCGTACCCAATCCTGCTGGCGGGGACCGCCGAGCAGGTCTCGCGCTGGATCCCGCCGCTCGCGGCTGGGGAAACCGTCGCCGCTTTCGCCCTGACCGAGCCCAATGCCGGCTCCGACCCGGGTGCCCTCGAGCTGCTGGCGGAGCGCGACGCTGACGGCTACCGGCTGACGGGCGTGAAGGTCTTCATCTCAAACGCCCCGGATGCCGACGTCTACACAATGTTCGCGCGCACCACCGCCGGCGCCGGAACCAGGGGGATCACGGCCTTCATCGTGCCCGGCGATGCGGAGGGGCTGCGCGGTTCGCCACTGAGGTTGCTCTCATCCCACCCGATCGGACGCCTCGAGCTGGATGGTGTGTTCGTCCCCGGTGCCCAGGTGCTCGGTGAGGTCGACCAGGGTTTTCGGCTTGCCATGCGGGTACTCGATCTCTTTCGGCCGAGCGTCGGCGCGTCGGTGGTGGGGATGGCGCAGGCCGCGCTGGACGCGGCGGTGCGCCACGCGTCCGCGCGAAAGGCTTTCGGCCGGCCGATCCGCGAGTTCCAGGCGGTTTCGCACCTGCTTGCGGAGATGGCCACCCGTCTGGAGGCCGCCCGCCTTCTCGTCTACTCGGCGGCTGAGGCTTTCGACGCCGGTGCCGACAGGGTCGGCCGGCGGTCCGCGATGGCCAAGCTCTTCGCCACGGAAACCGCCCAGGCGGTGGTCGATGCGGCGGTCCAGGTCCACGGCGCGGCCGCGCTCGAGCAGGGCCATCTCCTGGAGCATCTCTATCGCGAGGTCCGCGCCCCGCGAATTTACGAGGGGACTTCCGAGATCCAGCGCGAGATTATTGCCCGTGACCTATTCAAGGGGCACTAGAGCAGGGTCTTTGGCCGCGGGGCTCGGTGGCCAGCAGGCCGCTAGTTGACGGTCGGCGCCTTGATCGAGACCGGGGCGTTGAAGTCATGGAAGGTGAGCACGATGTCGGCCGTGAAGTGAACGTCTCCCGCGGGAAGTTTGGACCCTGCCGACGTCCCGCTGCCCAGGACGGCCATCGCCTTGGCGAGATCCATAGTGAAGCTTTCCTTGATGCTGATCCGGCGGGGCAGATAGTCGGATTTCCCGATCCAGGTTTCCAGCTCGAAGTTGCCGCGGTCGAGCAGGTCGCGAAGGAGCGCCTGGGCCTGCGGGCTGCTGAGGGCGGCGCTGCCGCCCATTTGCTGGGCCAGCTTTGCCTTGTCCGGGATGATCAGATAGTGGTAGACGTCGACGCCGTTGAGCTTGGTGTCGCCCAGGTTGGTGACGGACTTCTGCGTCCCGGGAAGCTTGGTCGCGGTCAGGGCATCCACCTGTCCCGCCTGGCCACTCAACTGGCTCAGGTTGGCAGACGAGATCCAATTGTTGGTGAGCGGGTTCTTGATATAGAGCTTGCCCCCGGTCAGGACTTCCTCGATGTCGACCGAGGTGCCGCCGATGGTCATGTTCATCTTCATGCTCATCTGACCGGGGTACTGGATCTCTCCGGTTCCTTTGAGAGTGAAGGAGACGTTGCTCAGGGAGGCAGCCGCCGAGGCGTTGCCCTGGCTCAGGGCTTGGATCAGCTCGGCGGAGAACTGCATCTGCATCGAGCCATTCATGTCGAACTTCGCGCTCTTGAGCTGGCTGACCTTCTGCTCGTAGCTGGCCAGCGCCTGCACCGGCGTGACCGCCTGAGCAAGCGGCGATCCGCAGGCAGCCAGTGAGACCGCAACGAGGGGAAGGACGAAACCGAGGCGCCGCGAGGTTCCCATGGAGGCTCCTTTGGGGTGCTGCTGGTGTAAGTCGGAGTGGAGCCCAAACCTGCGTCCGCAACCGCCGGAGGCGAGGGCCGATTCAGGCCCGAGCCGTGCCGCCGGCCCAAAGCGCGCGCCGTAACGCGCGCAATAGAGGCATTTTGTAACGAAAGTCGTAACGTTCTCGGCTTAGGGCTACGTGTCGGGAATCACGGCCACGCAGACGATCTCGATGTTGGCGCCGCGGTCGAAGAGGGAGCTCACCTCGAAGAGCGAGATTGCCGGGTAATGGCGACCGAAGTGGTTGCGGTAGACTCGGC
>VBDY01000120.1 GCA_005882775.1 Chloroflexota bacterium
CGCCCCGCTTGAAGTAGTCGAATGTATCAGCGACCGCCAGGCTGGCGGACGTGAAAACCACGGTCTCCTTCTCGGCCAGGGCACGCTGCTGGAGTACCTGGCCGGCGTGGATGGGAGCGGCCTGCACAACCGCGCGACTGGATCGCCGCTCGATGCCGAGCCAGTACAACCGGTCCGGCCTTGGTTGTTGGAGCGCCTCTTCGAGAAGCCGGGCCCGGACCGCGAGCTGTCCCAGGAAGAGCTCGAGCTCGCGCTCCGCGCGCGGATTCGGCTCGAGCTCCAGTTGCGTCCCGCCGGTCTGCAGGCTTGAGGCAAGGTCCCGCGCCGAGCGGACGGTGTCGGCAGCTTTACGGACGGCGGCCGCCAGCTCGGGCAGCGCCCGGGTGCCACCGTCGAGCAGGACATTTTCATCCCGGGATGACCGCGTGCCAGCCTCCGGCTGCAGCTGCTTGATCACGCTGCGCAGCTGCTCGAACAGGTCCGAGAGGTCGCGCTTGAGGCGCTGGCTGGACTCCTTGAGGCCGGCGTCGAGTGGACCGCAGGCCGCCCGGTACCAGGTGAGTGTGCCCTCGAGGCTCTCGAGCAGCTCCTCCTCCCCTACCAAAACCGTCAGCGTGTCGACGGCCGCCTCCTCGAGCTGGTGGGCTTCGTCGATCACCACATGCTGATAGTCGGGAAGCACGCTACCGCTTCCGAGAGCATCCGCCAGGAGCAAGGCATGGTTGGTCACGATCAGGTCGGCATCCGCAGCGGCGCGCCGGCTGTTCCAGTAGAAACACGATTGCGTCTTGTAGTTCTCACAGTGGGCGGCCAGGCAATCGTCCGCGGTCGACGCGGCACGCAGCCAGAACAGATCGTCCAGGCCGTTGAGCTTGATCTCGGACCGATCGCCGTGCGGGCTCTGAGCCAGCCAGACGAGCATGCGCAGCTTGAACTTGACCTCCTCGGGGAACCAGCTGCCATCGGCGCGCCGGCTAGGCGCGTTGAGGTATCGGTTCCAGCGGCGCAGGCTGACGTAATTCGCCCGTCCCTTCAGCAGGGCCGCCTTGAAGTCGAACGCAAGCCAGCTGCGCATGAAGGGGATGTCCTTTGCGAAAAGCTGCTCCTGGAGCGTGATGGTGTTGGTCGCGATCACCACCCTCTCTCCGGCGGCGACCGCGTGGTGAACCGCCGGCACCAGATAGGCAAGTGATTTTCCGGTGCCGGGCCCTGCTTCCACCATCAGGCGGCCGCCCCGATGGAAGAGCTGGGCAACCGCCAGCGCCATCTGCTGCTGCGCCTCGCGAAGCTCGTAATCCTCCAGTCCGGCCGCCATCGGACCATCCGGTCCGAGCAGATCCCGGATCGCCTCGGGATCGGTCAGCGGCTCCCCGGTCCGGGGTACCGCCTGGGCGGGTGGTGGGGGCGGACGCAAGCTCACCTGGCCATTCGGGCCGGCTCCCTGCGCCTCCTCGAGAAAGTCCCGCAGTGGATGAGACCAGCCCAGGGTCACTTCGAGCATTCGATCGAGCAGCTCGGACGGGAGGGAGCGGGTGAAGTCCCACAGGTAGCGAAAGAGCTGCTGGGCCGCCTCCGCATCTTCGAGGGCGCGATGCGGCCTCGGATGCACCAGGCCGAGCTGCCGGGATAGGTGCGGCAGGCTGTGGCTGGGCGACATGGGCAGCAGGATCCGAGCCAGGTCGAGAGTGTCGAAAAGCTCATAGGCCGTGTCCACCCTCTCGCCGTCGCGCAGGAAGGAGAGGTCGAAGTTTCCGCTGTGGGCGACCACGCCGCTGTCTCCCACGAATTCGACGAGCTGGCCCATCACCTGTTCCACCTCGGGCGCGAACTCGACGTCGCTGTCTGAGATGCCGGTCAGCTGCTGGACCGCCGCCGGGATGGTTACCTCCGGCCGAACCAGGGACTGGAACCTGCCGAGCACCTCTGCCCCGCGAAAGCGAACCGCGCCGACCTCGATGATCCGGTCCAGCCGCGGGGTCAAGCCGGTGGTCTCGAGATCGAGCGCGACCAGCGTGCGTTCCACTGGGCTAAGGGTAGTCGGAGAGAGGTTGCTTCAGAGGAGCTTGGCGGCCAGTTCGGCCAGCTCCGAACGCTGCCCCTTGGTCAGCGTGACGTGGCCCGCCAGCGGGTTGTTCTTGAACTTTTCGATCGCGTAGCACAACCCGTTGCTGCGGAAGTCCAGGTAGGGATGGTCGATCTGGTTGGGATCTCCGGTGAGCACGATCTTGGTCCCCTCTCCGGCGCGAGAGACGATCGTCTTTACTTCGTGCGGAGTCAGGTTCTGGGCCTCGTCCACGATGATGAACTGCTGGGGAATGCTGCGACCGCGGATGTAGGTGAGGGCCTCCGCCTCGAAGATTCCCTTTTCCTGGATGTGCCGGATCATGTCGGCCGCCATCTGCTCCTTGTAAATGCAGCCCATCAGGTACTCGAGGTTGTCGTAGATCGGCTGCATCCAGGGGCGGAGCTTCTCGTCTTTGTCCCCGGGCAGGTAGCCCACGTCCTTTCCCATGGGAATAACCGGGCGGGTCACCAGCAGCCGCCGGTAACGATGCTGGTCGAGCACTTTGCTCAGGCCGGCCGCCAGGGCCAGAAGGGTTTTGCCGGTCCCGGCCTGGCCGGTCATGGTGACAAACGGGATTCGCTCGTCGAGCAGGATGTCGAAGGCGAATCGCTGGCCCAGGTTTTTGGGTTGAATGCCCCAGATCTCTTTCTTCAGCGGCGCCAGAGGAACCACCTGCTGGGCGGTCGCGTCGAACCTCCCCAGAGCGCTCGACTTGGTCCCGTTGAGCGACTTGAAGTGGACGAACTGGTTGCAGTACAGCCGGCCGTTCGCGGGCGTGTATGTGTTGCTCTTGTTGAAGGTCTCGATCTCTTCCGGGGTGACCTCCAGCGTCGTCATCCCGTCGTAGAGGTCTTCCTCGTTGAGGACCATCTTGTCGGTCTCGTAATCCTGGGCCCGGAGGTTGAGAGCATCGGCCTTGACCCGGACGTTGATGTCCTTACTCACCAGGACAACCGGAACGCCCTCGTTCTCTTCCCTCAACTGGAGGGTGAGGGCAATCACCTGGTTATCCGGCTTGCGCGGGTCGAGGTCATCCGGAAGGTGACGGGTGCTCTCGTGCTTGAGCTCGACCCGGAGTTTGCCGCCCCGCTTGAGGGCGACGCCCTCCGATAGCTTCCCGTCAAGTCGCAGCTCATCAAGGTGATGAGCGATCAGCCGCGCATGCCGTCCCACCTCGTCCTGGCGGCGCTTCTGGCCGTCGACCTCCTCGATCACGACCAGCGGGATCACCACCTCGTTGTCCTCGAAGGAGAAGATCGCGTTGGGATCGTGGAGGAGGACGTTGGTGTCGAGGATGTAGATCTTCTTCACATGGCCTCCGACTGCGTTCTGGGCTGGGCGTATTCCCCCTGGTTTTCCAACGGAAGCAGCTCGGCGATCTTCGTCATCAAGAAATCCGCGCTCTGCTGATGATCCATCCGGCTGCCATCCCGATTCACCTCGGGAAGTGAGAACGGTTTGCCAAACACCATCCCAACCGGCGCCCGCCGCGGAAGCACCTGGTGCCGCCCGAGCACCCGGTCCGACCCGGTGATGCCGATCGGGACCAGCGGTGCCCCCGAATGGCGGGCGATGAAACCGGCGCCCGGCTCGGCCCGGTGCAGGCGAGCATCCTCGGCGCGGTGGCCCTCCGGGAATAGCACCACGGCTCTTCCGCTTCCCAACAGGCTGAAAGCAAGCCGCAGCGCCTTTCGGTCCGCGGAATGGCGGACCACCGGAAAGGCGTGGTAGGCGCGCATGATCACGCCCGAGAATCGGTTACGGAAGAGCTCGGCTTTGGCCATGAACCAGACCGGCCGCGGCGTCCAGCCCCCGATCAGGGCAGGGTCGACCCCGCCAACATGATTCGAGACGATCAGCAGCGGACCGGTCCGCGGGACGTTGTCGGTGCCGCGAAGCTGGAAGTTCCGGCCGAGGAGCACAAACGTGAGAAACCGTGCAAGACGCGTGAGGAATGAATAAATCAAATCGGATCAGCGCCTGGGCAGTCGGGCCATCACTTCTTCGAAGACTTGGTGGACGGACTTGCCCTCAGTCGCGACGATTATAGCATCGGGTGCTGCGCGTAACGGTGCAATCTCACGCTCAGAATCCGCACGGTCGCGGGCTTCGATTTCGTCCTCGAGCACCGCGTCTGGCGTGGCCTGGCCCAGGGTTCGATCGAGGTCGCGGCGCCGGCGGGCTACGCGTTCCGCGGGCGAGGCGGTGAAGAAAAACTTGATGTCCGCGCCGGGAAAGATAACGGTCCCAATGTCCCTGCCCAGGACCACCACGTCACTTCGCTCGAAGGCCCGCTGCTGGCCGACCAGGAGGGCGCGGACCTGGGGCAGCCGGGAAATGCTGGCAAGCTCCCGGGCGATGGCCGGGTCGGACGCCTCGCGGGTGATGTCGCGACCGTCGATCATGACCAGCGCCGTTCCGGGCGCCGGGTCAGCCGTGGTGTTGACCGTGATGCGCAGGCGTTTGATCATGTCCTCCAGCCCGGCAATGTCGTCGGGCTCGATGTGTTCGTGCCGCGCCTGGACGGTCACGGCTCGGTAGAACAAGCCGGTGTCCAGCAGGGCAAACCCGAGTGCGGCCGCCACCATCCGGCCGATGGTGGTCTTCCCGGAGCCCGCCGGGCCATCAATGGCGATGATCACTCTTTTTCGCGCGACACTACAAGCCCACCGATGCGCGCAGGGCGGCGACCTCGCGGCTGGCCAGCCCACGCGTCGCCCCCGATTCGAGCGAACCGAGCGTGAGCGGACCCATCCGGGTCCGTTCGAGATCCAGCACCCGGTGACCCAGCGCGCCCCATAGCCGCCTGACCTCGCGCTTGCGTCCTTCCTGGAGAACCATGCGGACAAGGGTCTGCTCGTCGGCGCCTTCGGCGCCTTCGATTACTTCGAGCCCAATGGGCGCGAACCGCTCGGCACCGATGGCCATCCCCTCCTGCAGCCGCCGGATCGCATCAGCATCAGGGCGGCCCGAGATCAGTACGCGGTATTCCTTCTCGACATGGTAGCGCGGGTGCATCAGGCGCATGGCGAGCTCGCCATCATCGGTGAGCAGCAGGAGCCCGCGGCTATCGAGATCGAGGCGACCGACCGGAAAGAGCCGCCCCAGGTCCGGTTTGAGGCCCGCCATCACGGTCTGCCTTCCGCGATCATCGCTGGCCGCGGTCAGGACGCCGGCCGGCTTGTTCATCAACACGTACGTCCGGCGAGCCGGGATGCTGACCGGGTGGCCGTCCACGGTAACCCGGTCGGAGAGCGGGTCGACCTGCTCGCCCAAGCTCGCGACCGTCCCGTTCACTCTGACCTGGCCGGCGGCGATCAGCCGGTCGGCTTTTCGGCGAGCGGCTACCCCGGCCTGGGCTAGGAAGTGGTTGAGCCTGATGCCGCGGGAGCCTCGGGAAGAGGGGGTAGCTCCTCAAGGCTGCTCAATCCCAGGATCTGGAGAAATTTGATGGTGGTTCCAAACAGCCGGGGCGTGCCCGGCGCCTCCAGGCGGCCGGTCTCCGTGATCAGATCCTTCTCCTCGAGGCTTTCCAGGACCGCCTCGCAATTCACGCCGCGGATCTCCTCGATCCGCGCCCGGGTGAGTGGCTGGCGGTAAGCGATGATGGCGAGCGTCTCATAGGCTGCGGGCGACAGGCGAGAAGGAAACTCCGGACGCAGGACCCGCCGCACCACATCGGCCTGCGATGGGTCGGTCACCAGCTGCAGCTGGTCCTGGTGCCGTTGAAGCAGCAGCCCGCGTCCTGAGAGTCGCTCCGCCAGGGCGGCGGCAGCCATCTCCACCTGGCTCAGGGGAGCCTGCAGGATATCGCGGAGCTCGAGCACGGTCACGGGGCGATTCAGGGTGAAGAGCACCGCCTCCAGGCTCGAGGCAAGGTCGCCCACCTGGTCGACGGTTCCCGCAACCGCAGTATCGATCACCGGCTTCACTCCTCCTGCGGCGCCCTGGCCCGCACCTTGATCTCAGCGAAGGGAGAACCCTGGACGACGCTGATCTCCCCGATTCTAATCAGCTCCAGCAGGGCCAGGAAGATGACCACGGCCTCGAGCCGGGTCCGCGCCCGAGAGAAGACCGCGGTGAAGCTCGTCTCAGCTTGCCCGGACAGGAGCCGGCGCAGCTCCTCTAATTTGTCCGCCAGGGATATGTGCTCCATTTCAAAGGCGATCTGCTCGGGTGGGGGAAGGCGGTCGAGCACCTGCTGGAAGGCTGCCGCCAGGGCGTCCAGGCTGACCTGGACCCGCGCCTGCGGGATCACCTCCGGCTCGAACAGGCCGGCGAAGCTGAACCGACCAGTCGCGTGCCGCCGCATCAGCGACTCGGCCAGCTCCTTGAAGCGTTTGTACTCGGCCAGACGGCCCTTGATGGCCTCTTCCCAGGCCTCCAGGTCGTCTTCCTCGGTCGAGGAAGGCTGTGGCATCAGGCCGGCCGCCTTGATCTGCACCAGACGGGCGCCGATGACCAGGAACGCCGCCAGGCGATCGAGTGGCGGACGTTCCCGCTCGATGGCGCGCAGGTAATCGTCTGTCAGGGTCGCCAGCTGGATCGCTTTCAGGTCGACCTCGGCACGCTGGGCCAGGCTGAGCAGCAGCTCGATCGGACCGTCGAAGGCGGGACTGCGGACCAGGTAGACCGGATTCTGCTCGAGCTCGATGTCAGCCGTCAATTTCGGCTGTCGGCCCGGCGCAGCCGGCGGGTGACGTCCAGCTCCGGATGCTCGGCGTGATGTTCCTCAACCACAGCAGCCAGTTCAGTCGCGCCCACGGCGCGAAGCCGAGCCGCGCCCAGGCCGGCGTGGTCGCGATAGCTCTGATAGCGCCGGCGAAAACCGGGGCGAATGCGCAGCAGGCCGGCCAGCATGCTCGGCGAAAACCTGTTGAGGAAGACGGTCAGGCTTCGCTCGACCACGCTGAGTCGGGCGTCGGCTTTCCCCATGTCGTGTAAAAGAGCCGCCTGCTGCAGCAAGGCGGGGGCGGCCACGCCGTCGCGCTCGATTGTCTCAAGCACATCGAGCCCATGCCGTCGATCGTTCACGGGCAAGGCGACGAAGAAAGGTGCGAGCCGGGGCCCGAGGATCTCGGTGGCCCGCGCGTTTTCCGCCGAGGAAACCCGAGCCGAGCTGTGGCGCCAGAACTGACCAACCCGACGGAGGACTGGCTGCACGGTCACGCCCCGGCGTCCGTTAGGGGCTGCCCCCAGCGTAGCTTCTGCCGGAGCAGCTCGAAGAAGTTGCGCTTTTGGTCAAAGCGGACCAGCTCGACCGCCCCCCGCCCCAGGGCGACCTGCACCTCGGCGCCCGCCTCGAGTGGCGTGCTCACCTGACCATCGCAGCTCAAGAGGCCGGAGCCCTCGGGGAGGCGAATCGACACTCGCGCGTCGTGAGGGAGCACAACCGCACGGTTGAAAAGACTGTGGGGATTGAGGGGCAGGAAGATAAGCACCCTCGCGTCCGGACGTACGATCGGACCGCCGAGAGAGAGGGCATAGGCGGTCGATCCGGTCGGCGTCGACACCACGGCCCCGTCCGCGTCAAACCGTCCCGCCGGGTCGTCGTCGATGGTCACATCGAGCCGGATCAGATTCAAAACCTCGCCCTTGTGGACGACGGCATCGTTCAGGGCGAAAAACCGCTGTGGCTTTCCCATCACCTGGGCTTCGAGGAGCGGCCGCGGCTGGAGCACGAAGTCACCGCCGGCCCAGCGGTCGAGCGCGGCTGCGACGTTGTCGAACTGCACCTCGGTCAGAAATCCAAGCCTGCCGGCATTCACGCCGAGCAGGGGCACATGCGCGGTTGCAGCTTGCTGCGCCGTCCAGAGCAGGGTGCCGTCGCCGCCGAAGCTGACCAGCAGCTTCGTGCCATCGAGCTCTCCGTGCAGAACTCCGGGCTTTTCGTCACTGGTGGCGCAGTGAGTCCAGACGCGATAGCCGCGGCTCTCAAGCCGCTCCCGGGCCTCGCGCAGGCGCGCGTGCCCGATGTCCACCCGGGGGTGGCAGATGAATCCGACCGCGTCAGGCATCCGGCACCAGGTGCAGAAAGAATTCGCGGTTTCCCTTGGCGCCGAGGATGGGGGAAGGCGTCTCCCCCAGCACACCGTATCCGATCGTGGCGGCGAACTCGCGAAGCTCGCGCAATACCTGCGAGTGTACCGCCGGGTCGCGCACCACGCCACCCTTTCCGACCTGCCCCTTGCCGGCCTCGAATTGGGGCTTGACCAGGGCCACCACATCGCCCGGCGGGCTCAGCAGCCCCCGGACCACAGGCAGCACCAATCGAAGCGAGATGAATGAGACGTCCACCACGCCCAGGTCTGCCTCGACCGGGAGACGGTCAAGGTGCCGGATATTGACGCGTTCCATCACGATAACTCGCGGATCCTGCCGCAGAGACCAGGCCAGCTGCCCGTAGCCGACGTCGACGGCAATCACCCTGTTCGCTCCCCGGCGGAGCAGGACATCGGTGAAGCCACCGGTCGAGGCACCCACGTCGAGACAGGAGCGCCCGCGTGGGTCGATCCGGAGCTGGTCCAGAGCCGCGGCCAGCTTCTCCCCGCCCCGACTCGCATAGGCATCGGTGGACTGCACCGCTATCGGTGTGGCGGTCTCCACCAGCTGGTCGGGCCGCTCGGCCACCCGGCCGCCCACGGTTACCAGACCCGCCCGGATCAAGGCCTGGCCTCGCTCCCGTGAGGCCACCAGACCGCGGCTGACCAGTGCCTGGTCCAGCCGTAGACGTTCCGCCGCCACGATCACCTCAGGTGCCAGCCGATACCCAGCACGAAGCCAAGCAGCGCGCCGGCGACCACCTCGATCGGCGTGTGCCCGATCAGCTCACGCAAGCGCTCCTGGCGAAAACCCTGGTGGGCAAAGATGTCATCGAGCAACCGGTTCAGGATCATCGCCTGCTGGCCGGCGGCGCGGCGGACGCCGGTGGCGTCGTACATGACCACCGTAGAAAAGATCAGGGCGATGGCAAAGAGCGGGGAGTCGACCCCCTGGAGACGGCCGATCACGGTGGTCAGTGATACCACCAGGGCGCTGTGCGAGCTGGGCATGCCGCCCGCCGTGCCCAGTCGCCGGACGCTCAGGCGGTGCATCAGAACCGAGTCGACGATCACCTTGCTGGCCTGAGCGATCGCCCACGCCACCAGGGGGATGACAAAGTAGGGATTGCCGAAGAGCAGGCTCACTGGGCCGGCACCGGCCCCGGCGGCGACGCCTCGGCCAGCCGTCGTTCGGCGTCGCGGAGCAGCTCGGAGCAACGCTTGGCCAGGGCCAGGCCGCGCTCGAATTGCCGGACCGACTCGGCGAGGTCCTCCTGGTCCCGGCCGAGCCGCTGAACGGTCTTCTCCAGCTCGGCGACAGCCGTCTCGTAGCTCATGCCTGGAATATCGTCGTTCACGGTTCGGACTTTGCCTCGGCCGCGACTTTCCCCAGGATGCCGTTTACGAACTTGCCGGAATCAGGACCGCCGAAGGTCTTGGCCAGCTCGATCGACTCGTTGATCGCCGCTTTCAACGGAACGCTCGGCAGGAACCTGATCTCGTAGGTGGCAATCCGGAGCAGGGTGCGCTCGACCTTGGCCATCTGGTCGAGGCCCCAGTTCTGTGACGCCTCGGCGAGCTGGGCGTCGATTTCAGCCCGATGCTCCAGCACGCCCGTGATCAAGGTGCGCGCGAAGGTCGCCACGGCTTCGTCGGCGCGCGCCTCGGCGACATGGTACTGCAGAGACCGCTCGGCATCCTTGCCGTTCGTCTCGAGCTCGAAGAGGACCTTGAGGGCGAGCTCGCGAGCGAGGTGCCTGCGACCCAGCGAAGTCCCCTAGCTGTCGCCGGGGAAGCGAACATCCCCGATGAAGACATTCACCTGGCGGACCTCCAGGCCAAGCATCTTGTCGATGGCGTCTGCGACCTGACGCTGAACTTCGGCCGCAACCGTGGGTACGTGTACGGAGGCGTCCACCACCAGGAAGAGCTCCAGTTGGAGAGAGTCCGTCCCCATGTCCACCCGGACCCCCTTGTGGGCGGCGGCCGGCTCGAGCACCCGGTGGCCGTCGCGGGCGCCCGCCGGATACATGCCCGCGATCCCCTGTACCTGGCAGGCGGTGAGCGAAGCGATGTGCGCGATCACCTCGTTCGCCACCTTGACGCTGCCCAGCGGCCGGTCGGGCATCAGACCCGCTCCACGTAGGCGCCGGTTCGGGTATCGACCCGGATCACGTCGCCCTGGTTGATGAAAAAGGGAACATTCAGGGTGAGCCCGGTCTCCAGAGTGGCCGGCTTGCCTCCGCCGGCTGCGGTATCGCCGCGAAACCCCGGCGCCGTCTGGGTGACGGTGAGATCCACCGTGGTGGGCAGCTCGACGCCGAGTGGGTTGCCTTCGTACATCAAGACTTCCAGCGGCGTGTTCTCCTTTAGATACTGCAGCGAATCGCCAAGCTGGTCGCCGTCCAGAGGAATCTGGTCGTAACTTCGAGAGTCCATGAAGATATGGCGCTCGCCGTCGCTATAAAGGTACTGCATCGGGACTTTCTCAATTCGCACGCGTGGAAACCGGTCCTTGTCTCGAAACTTCTGCTCGATGATGGCCCCACTGCGCAGATGCTTGAGCTTGGTGCGAAAGAAGGTATCGCCGCGTCCCATCTGGCTCTGCTGAAACTGCAGGACTTCGTAGGGCTGACCCTCCCACTCGATCGTCATGCCGTTACGAAACTCGTTCGGTGAGACCATTTCAGGTGTGAATCTTACCTACGTGGTCGGCGGCGTCCCGGAGCCGGAATGCCGTCGAGCTTCCATCTGGCTGAATATGGCGTTGCGCAGCTGCTGCGGATGCGGGACCATGCGCAGCCACTCGCCGCTGTCCCGTCCCGCGGACTCCAGCTCGATGTCTCCGAACCCCCAGGCGCGGCCCCACAGCCCCTGGTAGGTGGTCAGGTCCTGGATCCGGTCGATCGCAATCGAGCGTGAGAACCGGGTCAGGACGCCTTCGTTCAATACGATCCGCTGGTCGGTCAGCACGTACTCGTGCGAGCGCCAGCCCCAGTAGTAGAGGTTGAGGATGATCAGGGCCACCACCACGATGCCGAGCAGCGTAAAGACCTTGATCTCGCCTGCGACGGGTACCAGGGCGGTGGCCACCAGCAGGACGACTGCGGCGATGATGGTGAAGGCGAAAGGCCGCAGCAGTATCACCCAGTGCTGAAACGAGCGAGCCAGAAGGTGTTCCCCGGGCAGCAGGTCGGCTTCTCTCATGGCTGCTGAATCAAGAGGGTGAGCAGGGTTCCGGCGACCAGAAACGGCGCATACGGCACGGCCTGCTTGAGCTTAGCCCGGCGGGCCAGCAAGAGCAAGACCGCCACCGCTCCCCCGATGTAAACACCGGCCAGCAGGGCATGAACCATTCGCAGGTTGGAGAGCCCGGTGGCAAGCCCAATGAACACGGAGAGCTTAACGTCCCCGAAGCCGAATGCTTCCTGTCCCAGCAGGAACGTGCCGCCCACGAACAGCACCAGGAAGATGCCGCCCGCGATGACTCCGGCGATGAGAGCCGTGCGCCAGTCCGCGGCCGGCCAGCTGGCCTGGCTCCAGGGGGTGATGAAGGCGAGGCCAAGGGCGATCACCCAGCTCGGAAACATGACCGCGTCGAGAATCAACCGGTGCTTCAGGTCGAAGGCGAAGACCTGCACCAGGATGGCGATGTAGACGGTGTCTATCAGCAGCACCGGCTGGAAGCCGAGCTTCCCGGCAAAAACGGCAAACAGGATCGCCGCCAGCGCCGGGGCCACCAGCTCCTCGCGGCGGCTGGGCCGGTGCTCGATCTCCTCGACGCGGGCCAGCCACCGGGAGACGAGGTTCAGGACGAACCCGGCCACCAGCCCCAACAGGCCCCAGCCGATGGTGAGGGGCAGGTTCACCTGGTGGCTCCCCAGCTTTCAACGCGCACTACGACGGATAACGATCCACGAGGGCAAAGATTCGCTGGGCCTGCCCTATTGAAGCCCGTATTTCTTGAGAAGCTGGGCAAACTCGTCCGAAGTCTTCGCGTAGTGGTTGTGGCCCTGAGGATCTGAGACGTAGTAGAGGAAGTCCGTCTGAGCCGGCTGCAGCGCCGCATCGATGGCTTTCAAGCCGGGATTCGCGATCGGTCCGGGCGGAAGGCCGGTATGGAGATAGGTGTTGTACGGGGAGTTGATTTTGCGATCGTCGTAGGTGACGCTCGACTGCCAGACGCCCTTGGCGTAGAGGACGGTGGCATCGATCTGGAGGAGCATCCCGCGGGCCAGCCGGTTGTAGATAACGCTGGCCACCTTCGGCCGATCGTCATCGAATCTCGCCTCCCGCTCGATCATGGAGGCTATGGTCACGATCTGGAGCGCGTTAAGCCCCCGCTGGGCCGCCTGGGCTTTGCGCGCCGCCGTCCAGTTCTTTGCGAACTCGTCGAGCTGAAGCTGGATCAGCTGTTTTGCGGTCGCGTTGCGCGGTACCAGGTAAGTATCCGGGAAGAGAAATCCCTCCAGGCTCAGGCCGGCCGGAAGATCCTTGAGAAAGTCGTACTTGTATCCGGCCGGTACGGCGGCCGCGATATAGTCGGCCCCCTTGATCAGGCCTCCCTTGTCCAGTGCGGCCGCGGTCTTCTTGATGGTGTAGCCCTCCGGGATGGTCACGAACAGTTCCTCGGGGCGGGCGGTCTGGAGCGCCATCAGGATCTGTTCCATGTTCAGGTTGCGGGCCAGCTCGTAGGCGCCGGCCTCCACCCCACGGTCGAGGTGGCGGTACCGCGCGTACAGATCGAAGACGAGGGTGGAATCGATCAGCCCGGCGCGATGAAGGGTATCGGCAACCTCGTGGAGAGAAGAGCCCGGCGCCACGACAAAGCGCACCTTACCGCCGCCGGGATTGGCCGGCTGATGCAGCTGGTGGTCGACCCAGGTGTAGGCGAGCACCCCCGGGATTCCGACCAGGGCGGGCAACAGGAAAATCAGGACCAGAAAACCCTTCAACCACCCACCACGGCGGCCGGGCCGTGGGGCTCCCCGGCTCATAGGTTCCTGGAAGCGTTCAGTCCTCGGCTTCGCCGTCTTCTTCGACCTCGTCGTCCTCCTCGAACTCTTCGAGTTGCTCGACAACCCGGTCGTGCTCCTCGTCGTCGAGGGTGACAAGCGCCTCACCGTCCCGGCGCAGGATCAGGACCCGGTCGGTGTCGGCCTCGGCCTGGAGGACGTAGTAGGTCTCCCCTTCGATCTCGACCACATCATGGACGAGGTAGCTTTCCCCCTCGCCGGTCTTTTCGTTGACCAGCTCGATCGTCTGCACCTCGCCGTCCGGTTCCGGCACTTCTGGCATCTCAGCCTCCCGAGGTTCGTTGCGCCTGGTAATCCAGGTAACCCTGCAACAATAGCGTGGCCGCCATCCGATCGACATCGCCGCGGCGTTTATGCCGGCGCTTTCCCTGCGCGATCAGGTAGCGTTCCGCGGCGACTGTGGTCAAGCGCTCGTCCCAGTACTCGACCGGCCTTTCCAGCGCTTTCTCGACATCGGCGCCGAACGCCTGCGCCGCTCTGGCCGCCGTGTCAAGGGTACCATCCATCAAACGCGGAAGCCCGATCAGGACCCGTTCCACATGGTGCTCCTCGACAATCCGGCGAAGCGCCTCCAGGTCTTCACGGGGAGACCTGCGGGTGAGCACGCTGAGCGGCAGGGCGATCACGCCGGACGGGTCACTGAGGGCGAGCCCGAGCCGTACCGTGCCCGGGTCGATCGCCAGCACTCTCACGAACCGGCGGTGCCCGTTACCTCCTGGATCTGGACGTCGATGCGCGAGGTGAAGAAGGGAAGCCAGGGGAGGCCGAAGGGCTTCTGATGGATGACCACCTTGTCCACCTTGACGTCCTGCAGGCCGTAGAGCCGCGCCGAGGCGCTCGAGGGAGTCCGGCCTTTGATGTAGGCGCGCAACCCCGGGATGGAGAGCTCCCGCACCTGATATCCCTTGGGGTGAGCGCTGACGGTGATGGTGCCGTCGGCAGCGGCATTGCTGACGTCGTAGGAGGTATCGGGGTTACTGGTCAGCTGGTAGCCAGGACGCAGTTTCAGCTTGAGAGCGTTGAGGATCTTCTGACGAACCAGGTGGTCGTCGAAGGCGACCGCGGCCTGCGTGTAGGTGACGGTCAACGTGAAGTTCTGGGCCTCGTCGCCAATCTTGTTTGTGCTCTTCCAGCTGGAGGTCGGAGCATCGGTCACCGGCGCCAGGTGAAGGCCGTTGGCCTTGGTGCTGATATCTTGCGTGACTTTGGGGGCAAGCACGTCGCCAGCTGCTTTCACGGCCGAGTCGATGTCCGATTTCTGGATTACCGTCGCCGTCCTGGCGTCGGCGCCACCTCCGAGAGCCTGCCCGTTATTGACCTTGAGATTCGGATCGTTATTTCCCTCGATGGTATCGATCGTGTTCGCGTCGGTATTCCCATCGGCACCGCCATTGACGGCGACCACGGCCACGGTGGCAGACCCGGCTGGTCCGTCGACGCTTGTGGCTTTCTGGGTTGCATAGCGCTTGCCGCTGCTGCTCGCCTTCACAACCAAGCCCTTGGGAAGGTCTGCGCTGAAAAAAAAGGAGCTATTCGTGAACGTGACCTGACCCGAAGCGGGCTTTGCTGCCACAGCTTTTTGGCCGGTCGCCGTGTCCTGGACGTCCTGCGACTCGCTGGCGGTGATTGCCTGGGTTGGGAAGCTATCCGTCGCGCCTGACTGCGCACCCGGCGCTCCCTTGAGACTCACGTCGGTGGTGATCGAGGTTCCCTCGACCGCCACCACGACACTGGCCGTGGGCAGGTAGAGCACGCCCGCGATCAGGGCGAAGAAGGCCACCACCGCGGCGGCAATGTAGTAGGGCTTCCAATTCCGGGGCGGCCTCTCGGCTGTCAGCAGGGTCGCCGGGAGAGGGCTCTTGCGCCTGGGTGGCGCCGACACGACGGCCGCTTCCCTGGCGGTCGTGGGTGTCAGGGCCGGAGCCGCGGTTGCCGGGGGCAAGGCAGGCGGACGGACCGGTGCGACGGGCTCTTCGAGGCTGGTGCCCGGCCGGTGGACCTCAGCCCCCACGTCGTAGGCGGCAAGGTTCGGAAAAGCCGAGAAGCCGGCCTCGAGGGAAAGCGCCTGCAGCCGGGGCTCACCGCTGATCACGTTGACGTGCTTGCCGTAGCTGTCGGCATACCGCTTGAGCAGCCTGAAGCTCATCGGGCTCTGGAGCGAGCGGGCCCGCTCCGGCACCACGAAGGTGACGGCATCTTCCGAGCTCAGGTCGCGGAGGCGATCGACGAGATCGGTGATCTCCTCGTCGGCCTCGACGTAGAGCAGCTTTGCCAGTGTCTTCATCTTGGTAACGGTTCGCGCTCTTTCATACCCCAAACGCCACTCGGTGTCGAGACGTTACGGTGTCAGGTTTTCAGACCTTCATGGCTTTCAGTGCCTTCCGCATCAGGCCAAACAGGGGCCCGTCCGCTCCTCCCTCTTGCTGGATCGCGTGGAAGGCCAGCCCCATCGGCGTGATGTCCTGCTGGTCGAGCAGGAGCCCGGTTGAATCATAGATGCCCCGGACGTCGACCGGTCGAAGGACGGTGATGGTCGGAGTCCGGGCAAAGGGCAGCTTTTCCCCCCAGGGAAACGCTTCCAGCTGCTCGCGGACCTCTGGCAGGGCGCTGCCCCCTCCCGCCAGGTAGAGGGCCGTCGGCAGCCGATCACCCCGGGCCAGCTCGGAGAGGGTGATGGCAATCCCTTCCACCAGGACCTCGGCGTCCCGGCTGACCACGGTGTGCACCTTCTCCGCCTGTGCCGCGGGCAGTTCGTTGCGCGAGTGGCGGACCTTGACCGCCTCGGCGTCCGCGAACGAGATACCGAATCGGGCCGCCAGCTTCTTGGTGAAAACGCGACCTCCGATCGGAAACATTCGTGTCCCTTCGATCCCGCCGTTGCGCACCAGGGCCACGTCCGTGGTCCCACCTCCGATGTCGACGAAGATGCCGCCGAAGTCCAGTACCTCGTCGGTGGCGGCACACCGTGCCATCGCATAGGGCTCGGCGACGGTTGCCACCAGCTCCAGGTCGAGCTCGGAAGCGATCGTCTGCAGGGCGCCCACATGGGTCAGCGGCGCGAAGGTGTTGAAGACCGTGATCACCATCTGCTTTCCCTGGAACTCGAGCGGGTTCTGCACGGGGAACCCGTCGATCCGGACGCTGGTGATGGCCGAGTTGATCAGCTTGACGTCCACGTCGGGAACGCCCAGCTCCTCGCTCATCAGGTGGCGAGCTTCGCGAAGGGCCCGCTTCTCGACCAGCTGGATGGTCTGAAGGAGCTCAACCTCGTTGATCTTCAGGTTGGGGTCCGCCCGGGGCACGGTTACGGCGGTGCTGAATCCCTTGACCTGCTCGCCGGCGATCCCGATCACGGCCTGGCCGGGAATGATGTTGCACATGTCCTCGGCCTGGGACATGGCCCGGTCGCAGCTCTCGATGATTCCCTGGATGTCGGATGGGACCCCGGCCTGCATGTCCGTGAATGCCTGTCGCTGGCGTGAAGCCCCGAGCACCACCCCGTTGCGTCCTTCCCGCTTCACCACCAGGGCCTTGATGTATTCGGTACCTATGTCCAGGGCGGTGAACAGGTTCTGGTAGTCGGCACCCCGGCGCAGCCGTTTCAACCGGTCCTTGAGCTTGATCGGCATCAGCTGGACTCCTTGAGGCGCTCGCCGATCCAGGCCTGGACGGCCTGGAAGGCCTCGGGCACCCGCGCCGGGTCGATGCCTCCTCCCTCCCCGACCGGTCCCCGCCCGCCGCCTTTTCCGCCGGCCACGGCGGTGAATGCGCGGACCACGCCGGCGGCCTCGAGCCGGGTCGCCAGCGAGGGAGCGACCTTTACGGCGAGCCGCCGCCCGCCAACCACCACGGCGACCCCGGGACCGTCCGGGCGGTTGAGGGCGTGATCGGCGTAGACGAGAAGATCCTTCTCTTCCGCGTCGACCCGCTGCAGGGCGATCGCGACACCGTCGACGTGCGCCATCTCGGCTGCCGGCGACCCGGCGCCGCTCGCCAGGCGCTGACGGAGCTGCGCCACCTCTCGCTGAAGCCGCTTGACATCAGACTGGAGGGCCTCGAGCCTGGCCGGGAGCTCGGCCACGGACACTTTGAGGGACTCGGACAGCCGGGATAGGGTTGCCTCGTAAAGACGCACCCGTTCCTCCGCGGCCAGACCGGCTCTGAGCTCTATCCGGCGGATCCCGGCGCCGATGCTGCGGTCGGACCCGATCAGCGCCAGCCCGACCTGGCCGGACCGCTCCAGGTGAGTTCCGCCACAGAGCTCCCGGGCCCAGTCCCCAAAGGAGACCACCCGGACTCTGTCGCCGTACTTCTCGTCGAAGAGGGCCACCGCCCCGCTGGACATCGCCTGGTCGAGTGAGAGCTCCTCAACCCGCCGCTCCAGGTCGGCCCGGATCCTCGCGTTGAGCAGAGTGGAAACCCGCTGGATCTCCTCGGCGGTGAGTGCCCGGGGAAAGCGAAAGTCGAAGGTCGCGTACTCCGGGGTCACCAGCGAACCTGCCTGCTTGGCCTCCTCGCCGAGCACCTCACGGAGCGCCTTGTGGAGGAGGTGGGTGGCCGAGTGGTGGGTGGCCAGACCGCCACGCCGGTCGCGGTCGACCACCGCATGTACGCGCTGCCCCTGGGTCAGCCGTTTTGGCTCGACTTCGACCCGGTGAGCCGAGGCCTCGGCCTGCGGCTGGACGTCCAGGACGCGAGCCCGCTGCCCATCCCATTCGAGCCAGCCCTGGTCCGCCTGCTGACCACCTCGCTCCGCGTAAAAAGGGGTGTCATCCAGGAAGACGTAGGCCTCGCCTGCTTCACCCTCGACCGGGAAGACCTCCAGGACCGTGCTCTGGGTTTCGAGCCTGTCGTAGCCGACGAATTGGGTCGCCTGGCGTGCCATCGGAATGGCGAAGGTGCTCGCGGCCCGGCTCTTGTCGCGCTGGGCCTGCATCAGGGCAGTCACCGCGCTCGTGTCCAGGCTCACGCCGCGCTCCTGGGCCAGCTCGGCGGTCAGCTCCATCGGGAAACCCATCGTGTCGTGCAGGTAGAACGCGTCCCCCGGGCTCAAGGTTCCGCGATCGAGGAGTGCGGTGACCCTCTCCAGGCCGGTCCGGAGTGCGGTAGCGAAGCGGTTTTCCTCGGCCTGGAGGACCTCGCTGATCTGTCCGACCTGGGCGTGCACCTCCGGGTAGACCCCGCCCAGAATCTCGGCCACCAGGGGCACGGCAGAGGAAAGACCCTGGTCGGTGCCGAGCCTGCGGGCGTGGACCATCGCCCTGCGAATCAGCCGTCGCAGGACGTAGCCACGACCGTCGTTCGACGGAACCACCCCGTCGGCCAGCAGCAGCGTGCTCGCGCGGCCATGATCGGCCAGCACCCGCAGGGAGACGTCGCGCTCGGGCCGTTCTCCATAGGCCTTGCCGCTCGCCTCCTCCCAGTGCCCGATCAGCGGCCGCAGAAGGTCTGTATCGAAAACTGACCGATGTTTGGTGAGCACGGAGGTCAGGCGCTCGAGCCCCATTCCCGTGTCGATACCCTTGCGCTGAAGAGGAGTCCGTTTCCCGCTCTCGTCACGGTCCCATTCCATGAAGACCAGGTTCCACATCTCGAGAAAACGGTCGCAATGCTCGCAGTTCGGACCACAGTCGGACCGGCCGCAGCCATACTCGATCCCCCAGTCGTAGTGGATCTCAGAGTCGTACCCGCAGGGGCCGGTGGGACCGGCCGCCCAGAAGTTGTAATCGTCGCCGAACCGCCGGATCCGCTCGGCGGGCAGGTCGGTCCCGGTGGTCCAGATCTCGAAACTGACGTCGTCCTGGTTGTGGATGCCGGCCCAGAGCCGGTCCTTGGGGAGCCCAAACACGTCCGTCATCAGCTCCCATGCGTAGGGAATCGCCTTCTCTTTGAAGTAGTCACCAAACGAGAAGTTGCCGAGCATCTCCAGAAAGGTGAGATGGTGACCGTCGTGTCCGACCACTTCGATGTCGACCGTGCGAAAGCATTTCTGGACCGTGGCCACACGCGGGTGTGGCGGCTTTACCTGGCCAAGAAAATACGGCTTGAAGGGGACCATCCCGGCGCTCGTGAACAGCAGGGTGGGGTCACCGAACGGGATCAGGGAGGAGCTCGGCAGCACCTTGTGGTCCCGCTCTGCGAAATAGTTGAGAAAACGTTGGCGGATCTCGGCGCTATTCATGCTGGGCGCCTGCGGGCGCGTTTCCTGAATTGTAATCGAGTTCAGGAGACGGGCAACTCGCGTTTGAGGTGCTCGACCGCAGCCCGCTGCAGGCGCGATACGTGCATCTGCGAGATCCCCAGCCGCTTGGCCACCTCGGCCTGAGGCAGCTCGTCGACGAAGCGCAGGTACATGATCCGGCGCTCGCGCGGGGTAAGATGGCGCATCGCCTGGTCGAGCAGGTCCTGTAGCTCGATCTTGTCCAGGTTCTCGTCCTCACGTCCCAGCCGCTCCGTGAGCTGCAGCCCGTCCTCTTCCTTGGCGGGGCCGGTTGATTCGAACGAGATTGTGTGCTGCGCCGGGCTCGCCTCCATGGCAGCCAGCACGTCCTCCGGCTCCAGCTCCAACTCCTTGGCGATCTCGTTCACCGACGGCTGACGCCCGAGGCGTGCCTGGAGACGTTGCTGGGCGAGGTCGGCTCGCTGCATGGTTTCCTGCAGCCGGCGAGGCACCTTGACGGCCCAGCTCTTGTCGCGAAAGTAACGTTTGATCTCACCCACGATGGTGGGGGTGGCGAAGGTGGAGAATTCGAGTCCGCGCTGCGGCTCGAACCGCTCGATCGCCTGGAGCAGGCCGATATAACCGACCTGGACGATGTCCTCCAGCGGCTCTCCCCGGTTGGCGAACTTCTTGGCGAGAAAGACCACAAGATTGTTGAAGAGCTCCACCAGCTGCTGGCGGACCTGTGGATCCTTGGTCTTCTGGTACTTGAGAAAGAGCCGGCGCACGACGTCGCGGTTGGGTCGGACGGTGGAATGCGTCGAAGACCCGCGCTCTACTCGATCAGGTATTTGACCATCCTCATCCGCATGCTGCCCGTCTGGTTATCCACTTGATAGCGCAGCTCGTCGACGAACAGCCGGATCATATTCAATCCGATGGTGTCATAGTCGTACTCGGTCTGGCGGCGCGCCCGCCGGACAGTCTGCTGCTCGAGGTCCCGGGGAGGGATGCTCCGCACCTCCACCTCCAAACGGCGAGGCTGGCCTTTGAAAAGCAGCTTCAGCTGGCCGTTCCCATTGCCCCACTGCTCGGTCGCGGTGTGGCATGCGTTCTCGCACGCCTGGGTGATAGCGATATTGAGGTCATCGATCTCGTGTAGAGAGAACCCGACCACCAGGCCCAGGGAGGCCGCGGTCCGCTTGGCCACCAGGATGTACTCCGGGATGGCGGGAATCTTCAGCTCGGTGATGTAGGCGCCCGCCACCGGATGCGAGGAGGTCGCGCCGGCAGGACGGCGGCTCTCTTTCATGACTGTTCCTCCTTTCGACCAGCACGCGCCCGCCGGCCCCAGGACGAGAGCCCGTCCAGGCGATCCCGAACGCGGTCGCGCCAGCCGGTGATGGTGGCTCCGGTGGCCGTCATGGCTCGATCGGCTGCTGTGAACTTGTCGTTGACGCTGGTCACCATGTCATCGATCTGCTCGAGACTGTGGCGGACCTCCGGCAGCGCTCGCCTGGCCTCCTCCAGGGCGACGTCGAGGATGGCCTCGATGGTGCGCAGGCTGCGGGTGAGGTTGATGAGGATGAAGCAGAGGAAGAGGCTGAGAAGAAGGAAGCCGATTCCGACCAGCAGGACTCCCCATTGCCAGAGCGTTGTCTATCACCTTCCTGGGTGCCGCCAGATTCCCCGCGCTTGGAGTGAGCCGGATTATAGCGTCGACACACACGTTCTACCGTGATCGCCGCCCGCCTAAACCAGGCTGGCGGGGCGGGGGCTCCTCATCCCTGCCGGCCCAGCGAGTGGCGGCCAGCTGGAGCCCGGCCAGCAGGACCAGGTCCACCGCCGGATGGAGGTCACCCAGGGCCAGGCGGCTGCCCAGGATCACGGTCGCACCCAGTTCGCCCAGGCCGAAGGCGACAGCGCTCAGGGCGAGCCGGAACAGGTAGTTGGGCCGCCGCGGCCAGACCACGTAGGCCACCTGCGTGGACAGCAATATAAGAAGGATGGCGAGCAGGAAGGCAGGGGGAACGGCCGGGAACACGTCGCGGCCACTCTAGCAACAAAAAAGAGGTCCGGCGATCCGCCGGACCTCTGAATCGATCGGTTTGTGTAGCTAGTCGGCCTGCGCCTTGCCGTGAGCCAGGCGCTTGCCCTTCTGCGGCGCAGCAGTCGCAGCGCTCTTGTTCGAAGCGGTCTCACCGCCGCCGGTCGTGAACTTGGGCGCATTCGAGTGCCCCACGTTCTGGCGATGGTCGACCGACTCGGTGTTGCCGGAGTTGCCCGGGTAGGTGATGGTCGTGTAGTCGACCGTCAGGCCGGAGACCAGCAGATGGACTGACATGTCATCGTTCATGCGGTTCACGCTGACACCGGTCAGGGTCTTGGTCGTGTTCGCGCTGTCCACAGTGATGGCGAGCTGGTCCAGGACCGCGCTGCCACCGCCCATCCAGCCCTGTGCGTAGCCAGACCAGGCGTTCTTAGAGTCGGTGCTGCTCGCGGTGCCAACCACGATGCTGCCGGCGCCGACCCGCCACTCGCGGAGGTTGCCACCGATGGTCAGGTTGACGGTCTGCGTGCTGCCGTCACTGAAGGTAAGCGTCACCTGGCCCGCTGTGCGGGTGGCATACCAGTAGTAGGTGAACGAGCTGTTCACCAGCAGATAGACATGCTTGGGGTTCTTGTACGAGGTGGCGAACGTAGCTGACGTACCGTTGGCGAGATACACGAAGTTCCCGCTGCTCAGGTCAAACGGGACCGTTGTGTTCGGCAGCACGGGGCCTGCCGGCGGGTTGGAATAGAAGGACGCCAGGGCCGTGTTCGCCTGCGCGGCCAGGCTGACGGTACCGGTGTCCGCCGATACGAGCGTGCTGAGACCGATCAATAGACCAGACGCGAGAATAAGTCCTTTTGCGGGTTTGGATAGGAGTCCGGCGTTCATACCGACTACTCTAAATTGCGTACCTTACGCGGTCGGTGGCGCGCGGCTGGCAGTCAGTAACGGGGGCGAATAGTCGGGGTCACAGTCCTGCCTGACCTTATGAAAAGCCTTGCGACGTCGGCCCCGACCACAAAAGATTGGCGCTCCAGGCGGTTATAACGGACGTGTTTCGGTCCGCCGCCGAATCTCCAGGCCGAGCTCGCGCAGTTGGCTCGGGTCGATCGGCGCAGGCGCGCCCGTCATAGGCTCCTCGGCCTGCTGGTTCTTTGGAAATGCAATCACTTCCCGGATGCTTTCCTGCGCGGCCGCCAGCATCACCACACGATCCACCCCAAAGGCGAAACCGCCGTGGGGGGGCGCACCGTATTCGAAGGCTTCGAGGAGGAAACCGAAGCGTCGCTGAGCCTCGTCCGGCGTCAGCCCGATTCCCTGGAAGACGCGCTGCTGCATGGCGGCGTCGTGGATCCGAATGCTTCCCGAGCCTAATTCGGTGCCGTTCAAGACCAGGTCGTACGCCCGGGCCCGAACCCGCAGCGGTTCTTTTTCCAGCAAGGCCAGGTCTTCGGGATTCGGCGAGGTGAATGGGTGGTGGGCCGGGGTAAGGTCGCCGGTCTCCTTGCTGCGCTCGAAGAGCGGAAAGTCGGTGACCCAGACGAACTCGGTCGCCCCCGCCGCTATCAGTCCCAGGCGGCGGGCTGCATCCCGGCGGACCTGACCCAGGGCCGGGGCGGCAATGTCGGGTCGGTCGGCAACCGCCACCACCAGGTCGCCAGCCTGGGCACCGGTGCCGGCCTGCAGGGCATCGTGCTCGACCGGGGTGAAGAATTTCGCGATCGGTGATTGCCAGCCGTCGCCGGTGCGCTGCCACCAGGCGAGGCCTTTGGCGCCCTCTGCCCTGGCAACCTCGGTCAGGGCATCGATTTCCTTGCCGGCGATCCCGGCCCCGCCGGGAACCCGGATTCCCCGGACACAACCTCCCTGGTCGATCACTTGACGAAAGATCTTGAAGCCGGTCTTGCTGAAGATCTCGGTCAGGTCGGTGATCTCGAGGCCATAGCGCAGGTCCGGCTTATCCAGGCCGTATTTCGCGATCGCCTCGGCGTGCGTGATCCGTCGAATCGGAACCTGGATCCGAGACTCCAGGACGTTTTCCCATACGTGCGCGAAGCAGCGCCCGATCACGTCCAGGACGTCGTCTTCCGAGACGAAGGACATCTCGAGGTCGAGCTGGGTGAATTCGGGCTGGCGATCCGCGCGAAGGTCCTCGTCCCGATAGCAGCGGGCTATCTGAAAGTAGCGGTCCAGGCCCGCCACCATCAGTAGCTGCTTGTAAAGCTGAGGAGACTGGGCCAGGGCGTAGAAGTATCCTGCCCGCAAACGGCTGGGCACCAGGTAGTCGCGGGCGCCTTCCGGCGTGCTGCGGATCATCACCGGAGTCTCGATCTCGGTGAATCCCTCCCGGTCGAGAAAGTCCCGGACTGCCTTGACCATCCGATGGCGCAAGTGAAGGTGGCGTGCCATGCTCGGGCGGCGCAGGTCCAGGTAGCGGTAGCGCAGGCGAAGCTGCTCGTCGACCTGACTGTCTTCGTTGATGGCGAAAGGAGGCGTCTTGGCCCGGCTCAGGATCTCGACGCTGGCGGCCTCGACCTCGATCTCGCCGGTCAAGAGGTCGCGGTTCTCAGCCCCCGATGGACGTCGCCTGACGACCCCGGTTACTCGAAGGACGTACTCCAGCCGCAACGAGCCGGCGGCTGCGTACGGCTCGGCGTTGGCCGGCGCAAAGGTCACCTGCACCAGCCCGCTGCGGTCCCGGAGGTCGATAAAGATCAGGCCGCCATGATCCCGGCGCCGGTGCACCCAGCCATAGAGGTCGACGGTCTCCCCCACCTGGGCGGCGCGCAGGCTGCCACAGGGGCTGCGCCGGGTCAGGCTCACACCCGCCCGTCCAGTCTCTTGCCGACCGCCGCGGGCAGCTCTCCGTAGCCGACGCTGACCTGCTCCTTGTCCCGCATGTCGCGAAGGATGGCCTGGCCATGGGCGCGCTCCTCCGGTCCGACGATCAGCGCCAGCCTGGCTCCCCGCCGGTCGGCTTTGCGCAGCTTGGCGTCGAGCCTGGCTTCGCCGGCGTCGACGATGACTCCAAAACCATGCCCTCGCAGAGTAGAGGCCAGCTCGATTACCTGGCCGCGGTCCTCCGCACTGACCGTTACCGCATAGACATCCAGGCCGTCGGACTCCCCCGGCCGCTCCTGCTTGAGGATGACCGCGGTCCGGTCGAGGCCAATCGCGAACCCCATGCCCGGGGTGGAGCGAAATCCCAGCTCGGCCGCCAGGCCATCGTAGCGTCCGCCTCCCACGAGCGCGTTCTGGGCGCCGCCCAGGCTCTCGTGCCAGCCCTCGAACACGGTGCGTGTGTAATAGTCGAGCCCGCGCACCAGCGTCGGATTCAAGGCGAAGGGAATGTCCAGGCCGCGCAGGCCGGCCTTGACGGCTTCAAAGGCCGCCGCGCAGGCGGCATCGAGGTGATCCACTATCCGGGGGGCGTCGGCCTTGAAGCGTTGGTCGGCGGGCACATTGCAGTCCAGCATCCGCAGCGGGTTTCGCTCGAAGCGGACCTGGTCATCCGCACAGAGCTGCGGGAGCAGCGGTCGGTAGTAGTCGCGGAGCAGCTCGCGGTAGGCTGGCCTGCAGACCTCGTCACCGATGCTGTTCACCTGCAGGCCGATCCCGCTGAGACCGAGCTCTTTGAACCACGACCAGGCGAGCTGGATCGCCTCCACGTCGAGGCCCGGGTCGTCATCGCCGATCACCTCGACGCCGAGCTGATGCAGCTGCCGGAACCGACCCGCCTGGGGGCGGCCGTACCGGAAATACGGGCCGATGTAGAAAAGCCGCACGGGCTGCGGCTCCTCGGTCAGCCCGCCCTCAAAGTACGCCCGGACGATGGGGGCCGTGCCCTCGGGGCGCAGGGTGAGGGAGCGTTCTCCGCGGTCTGTAAATGTGTACATCTCCTTGAGAACGATGTCGCTCGCATCGCCGGCGCTGCGACTGAAGAGCTCGGTGGCTTCGAAGATCGGCGTATCGATCTTGCGGTACCCATAGCGGACAGCCAGTCGCTCGGCCGCCTGCTGCATCAACCGCCAGTAGGGTTGATCAGCAGGCAGGATGTCTTGCGTCCCGCGCGGACGCTGCAGCGGCGTGCGCGCCATGGATGGGAAGGATACGGGAACGCGCGTGCCGCCCGGCAATGGTTACGTCAGCTGGCGAGCTGGCCCGACGCCGGCAGTCCCTCGTCGCTGCGTGCCACCCGGTTGCGCCCAGTGCGCTTGGCCACGTAGAGCGCCTGGTCCGCCGCCTGCACCAGCGCCTCCCGGGTGTCGCCGTCCCTTGGGAAAGTGGCGATGCCAAGACTGAGCGAAAGATGCGAGACCAGGTGACCCTCGAACACCAGCGGTTGGGAGGCCACCGCGCTTCGGATCCGCTCGGCCACGATCGCCGCCGCGCGCATGTCGGCTCCGCGCAGGACGAGCACGAATTCATCGCCGCCATACCGCGCGACCAGGTCCTTGGGCCGGACCGCGGGGACGAGGACCTGCTGGGTCAGATACCGAAGCACTGCGTCGCCGGTCGGATGGCCGACCGTGTCATTGATCTGCTTGAAGTGGTCGACGTCACACATGACCAGCGCCAGCGATTCGCGTGTCTTACGCGCCCGCTGCAGCTCGCGGTCGAGCCGAGACTCAAACTCCCGGTGATTCGCCACGCCGGTCATGGTGTCGGTCATGGCGAGGTGTTTGGTCTCCTCGTATGCCGCCGCGTTCTCGATGGCGATCACCACCTGGTTGGCCAGGGTCTGCAGAACCCGCAGCTCGCTTCGCTCCAGCTGTCGGGGAGTGCGCATATGGACCACCAGGACGCCCGCGATCTCGCCGTCGAGGGTCATCGGGACTCCCAGGGCCCGCTCCAGTCCGATCCGTCGCGACGCACCCAGGGGGGTGGCCTGGTCGGCGGTGATGTCGAGCTCGAAGACCTGCTCCGGGCGCTCCACGCCGGCGGCGACCGCGGCGCCGCTGGCCCGCACGCCGGCCAGCTCCCGCCGGGTGGCGCAGCCGACGTAGACATCGGAGAACTGCTGGCGCCAGGCCCGGTTGCGCAGGTGTATGGACGCGTAAGGCATTTCGAGGATGTCCGCGGTGGCGTGCGCGACGGCACGCAGCAGGCTGTCCGTGCCGACGGTGACCGTGGTCAGCGCTTGCGAGATCTTCTCCAGGGCAACGATTGCCTGGTCCAGGCGATGAGCCTGCAGCTCGGTCTTCCTCCGAAGGTCCGCGTTCTCGAGCATCAGGGCCATCTCGGTGGCGATCGTTTGCAGGACCTCGATGTCCTGTTGAGGCAGCGAATACGCCGGGCCAACCCCCACCAGGAGGTATCCGGCATTGCGCCCGCTGCGGATCAGCGGAACCACCAGGACCCGGCGTGCGCCGGCCAGCTCCGCGAAGAGCCGGATGGCGCGCCGGCGATCCTCTGCAGTGTTTTCGACCGTCTCGATGGTTGCGCCGGCCTCGTTCGAGAAACCGTCCGCCATCTTCGGTCCGCTGAGCCGGGACAGCTGCCCGGTGTGTTCAACCTTCAGGCCGACGATGGCACGCAGGTCGAGGGCATGTAGCTCGCCGGCACGCGACAGGAGGAGGGCGGTCTCGATGCCAAGCGATTTCAGGCTGACACTCAGGATGGCTTCGGCCATGGCGCCCGGCTCGCTTTCCTTGCCGAACCCCTGGCTGGTCTGTGTCAGAGCGGCCAGCCGGCTCATCTGGTCGTTGAGGGCGCGGGTCCGGTCCTGGAGGTCGTGGGTCATGGTGTTGAAGGCGGATGCGAGCTCGCCCAGCTCGTCGCGCCGGCGAACCGTCAGCCGGCGGCTCAGCTCTCCGCGAGCGACCGCCTGGGTGCCGGCGACCAGGTCCTCGATCGGACGGGTCAGGCGGAGTGCCAGGACGTAGCCGATCATAAGCAGGAGCAGGACAACGGCCGCAAACAACACGGTCATCTGGACCGCCGAGCGAAGGCCGGCAGCGACCACGGCGTCGCGAGAGAGGGCGACCGCCAGATAGCCTTGCGGTTGCTGGCGCAGGTAGAAATGCGTGAACTGGAACTCATAGGGCTGGCCCTTTACGTCCAGGGTCCGGCGGGCCGCGCGGCCCGGCGACGCCAGGTCGAGGTAGGACGCACTCTGTGGGTCCATGGCTCCGGCCGGAACCCCGGCAAGGGTGCTACCCAGGAGCCGCCGATCGGTGTCGAGCAGTGCGACATCGGATTGACCGGCCGCGCGCATTTCACCGAGCACAGCCGGCAGCGGCGTGGCAAGCAGCACGCCCCCGGTGACGCGGTCGTTGAAGATGATCGGCCCGGCGGTGGCCAGACGGATGGGGGCGCTGTCGATGTAGCCGATGAACTTGTCGCCCAGAGCGTCGAACGATCCGAGTAGCACCGGGCGAACCACGGGCTCGGCCGAGACATCGTTCCCACTCGCAAACACGAGGCCGCCAGGGTTCCTGGCATCCGGCTGGTCGATTTCGAGGATGGTGCGCCCGGACGAATCGAAGACCTTGATGCTCCCGAGCCGGTTATTGATCTCGAGCGGCACGAGCAGCTTGCGCAGCGCCGCGGCGTCGTGATTTTTGACCGCCAGGTCGACTCCCTCCGTGTTGGCGATCAGGCGGACGGCGGCGACCTGCCGGCCCTGCACCTTGACCGCAGCGTCGAGCGCGGCATCCTGTGCCTGGACAAGCTGGTCGGCGATCCGGTGTTCGAGGGAGCTGGCCACCAGGCTGGTGGTGAGGTAAGTGCCGACAACTCCCAGGATCAGCATCAGGAGGAGGAAGGGCAGGATGATCTGTGTCCGAATCCTGAGCGCAGGGATGACCAGGCGCCGGCGTCCGCCCCGGTTCTTCTTACCCACGGCACGTCCACGACTGGGCTTGAACGCTGTACGCGGGGTACACGAATACGAGCTGCTCCGAGCCCGAGTGCTGGGGCGTCCACTGGTCGCTCACGACCGCGTGCGCGCTGAAGTCGCCGGCCGCGATCACGATCGGCTGTTCCGGCTGGATGGTTGTCTTCTGGCCGTCCGTCCGGACCCAGCCGTAGTACACGGTCCCGCCGGCGCCGTTCGTCGTGAAGCTCCCAGTGGCCGTCACCTGTCCGTTCGAGCACGGTGCCCCGCTACCGGCCGGATGCTTGCTCACATTCTCCTGAGCGAACAGGATCCTGAACTGGCCCGGAATCGGCGTGGGTGTGGGCGTCGGCCGAGGGGTCGGAGTTGGTGTCGGAGTGGGACTTGGGGTGGGCGTGGGGGATGGGCTCGGGCTCGGTGAGGGGGTTGGAGTGGGCGTGGGTGTTGGTGTGGGTGTTGGGGCCGGCGTGGGGGTCGGAGTCGGGGACGCCGACGGTCTGGGGGTTGGAGTCGGGCGTGGGGTAGGCGTGGGAGGGATCACCGGACGGGTGCTGGGAGCGACGCTCTGATTGGGTGGCGTGACCACGGTGAGAATCGGTGGAATAACGAGGATGTCGGACTGGCCTGTTGAATTGAAGAGGTTGTTGTCCCGCATGGCTTCCTCGGCCACCTGCGGGCTCAGCGGCTTGGTCCGGGCCCCCGAATCCAGGCCGAAGTCGGGGCCCAGGCTGGGAACCTGAACCCAGGCCAGGCCGTCGTTCGGCCGCAAGGCGGCCAGGGCCACCGCTCCGAAGAGCACGACGACGCCAACGCCAAGCCCTGTGAAGCCGGCGAGCGTGCGGCGTCCTTTCCGATTGGCACCCATCATTCGCGCGTCGTAGCGCACTACCGATGCTAGGGAGCCGAACTTACGGCGGCCGTTTCACCCAGCGCCGCGCCAGGCGCTGCCGTAACGATTTGGTGACAACCCGCCCGGGGCGTCGGCCCGCCGGCCTTTTGAGGCGTTCGACGGTCGCGAGGCCTAGCTCGCGGCCAGGTTACCTTCGCGCGCGACCGTGTGCACGTCCTTGACGGTCTCGAGTCGCTCCATCAGGCGGCTGAGCTGGGTCAGGCTGCTGATCTCCACCGTGGTCGAGATCACCGCCGTCTTGTCGTCGTAGACCTGGACCTCGGCACCGGTCAGGTTGATCTTGTTTTCCGCGATCACGGTGGCAATGTCACGCAGCAGCCCGGTCCGGTCCCAGGCCTCGATCTTGATAGCGACCGGGTAGAGCTGCCGGCCGCCGGTGTCCCAGTCGACCTCGACCAGACGCTCCTGGTTGAGCACGTTCATCACGTTTTTGCAGGTGGCCCGGTGGACGGTGATCCCCTTGCCCCGAGTGATGTATCCCTTGATCGGGTCCCCGGGAACGGGCTTGCAGCATTGGGCGATCTGGGTCAGGACACCTCGCTCGCCTTTGACCCGGATCTCGCCAGTCGGCTTGAACTGGGGCACCATCGGGATGAGCGGGAACTCGCCGTTGCCGTCCGGCTGGCTGGCCGCCACATCCTTGAGCAGCACCGCGTGGGCGCTGACGTCACCGTATCCGATCGCGGCGAAGAAATCGTTGAGGTCGTTGAAGTGAAACTCCTGGGCCAGCTCGAGCACGCGAGCGTCGCCAATCGACGCAAGCGACCGCTGCTCAATCCGGCGAAACTCTTTGTCGAGGAGCTCTTTACCCTTGGCGACATTCTCCTCTCGACGTTCCTTCTTGAACCAGGCGCGGATCTTTTGGGAGGCTCCGGCGGTCTTGACGAAACTGAGCCAGTCACGGCTGGGGCCATGCGGCCCCTTGGAAGTGAGGACCTCAACGATGTCACCGTTCTCAAGCGGATAGTCGAGCGGCACCATCCGGCTGTTAGCCTTGGCCCCGATGCAGCGGTGCCCGACCTCGGTATGGATCCGGTAAGCGAAGTCGACCGCGGTCGCACCACTCGGCAGGGCGAGCACATCACCCTTGGGGGTGAAGACGAAGACCTCGTCGCGAAACACGTCGACCTTGACCGCATCCACGAACTTCTCGGCGTCGAGCACCTCTTTCTGCCAGTCCATCAACTGGCGGAGCCAGGCGAAGCGCTGGTCCATCTTGCGCTCTTCTTTGGAGCCCTCTTTGTAAGCCCAGTGCGCGGCCACGCCCCACTCCGCGGTCTTGTGCATCTCGTGGGTTCGGATCTGGATCTCCATCGGCTCCCCGGAGTGGCTGACGACGGTGGTATGCAGGGACTGGTAGCCGTTCGACTTCGGCATGGCGATGTAGTCCTTGAAGCGACCGGGGATCGGCTTCCAGAGCGAATGGATCACGCCCAGGGCGCCGTAGCAGTCCTTGATCGAGTCGGTCAGCACCCGGATCGCGGAGAGGTCGTAGATCTCGTCGAAATCCTTGCCGAGCGCGAGCTTCTGGGCGATGCTGTACACGTGCTTGGGCCGGCCGCTGGTGTCGGCTTTGATGCCGACGGCTGAAAGCTCTCGCTCCAGGATCTCCTTGATGTCGTTGACGTAGGTTTCGCGCTCCTTGCGCTTGCGCGCGATCCGCTTGACGATGTCGTGGTACTCGTCCGGATGCAGCTGGGAGAAGGAGAGGTCCTCCAGCTCCCATTTGATGTTCCACATCCCGAGCCGGTGGGCGAGCGGCGCATAGATGTCGAGCGTCTCCTGGGCCATGGCTCGTCGCCTGTTCTCCGGAAGGAAGTCCACCGTGCGCATGTTGTGCAGCCGGTCGGCGAGTTTCATCAGCACTACCCGGACGTCCTCGGCCATGGCGACCAGCATCTTGCGGACGTTCTCCGCCTGTGCCTGCTCCTGGCTGTGGAAGGAGATCTTCTCCAGCTTGGTCACGCCGGCCACGAGCTTGCCGACAGTGGGGCCAAAGCTCTGCTCGAGGTCCGTGACCGTCAGGTGGGTGTCCTCCACGGTGTCGTGGAGGATGGCGGCGGCCAGCGTGTCCCGGTCCAGCTGGAGGTCGGCGAGGATCCCCGCCACGCTGAGCGGATGCTCGATGAATTTCTCGCCCGACAGCCGGTTCTGGTCGTGGTGGGCACTGGCGGCCGTGTCGTAGGCGCGCGACAGGACCTCAACGTCCTGCGGCGGTAAGTAGCTGAGCTTGGTCAGCAGATCCGCGAATTGCATTGTGCCCTTTGTGGAATTATCCCCGAAGTCCTGGAAACCCAACCGGCGCAGTCGCGCGGGTAGGGACGCCGGGCAGGCTGCCGCCTAGTAGGCCTTGGCCCAGATCACCTCGGTGGCGGCCGGCTTGCCGCAGACGGCGCAGGCTGCCGCGGGTGCCACAGACCCGGTCGGGATTACGCGCGTCGTGGCACCTGTCAGCTCCTTCACCTTGAGCTCGTCCTCGGCGCTACCGCACCAGGGGGTGAGGACGAACCCACTGCCACGCTGGAAGTGCTCGACCATCGCCGGCAGTGAGTCCAGCCGGACGGTGTTGGTCGTTCGGAACTCCATGGCGCGGGCAAACATCGCGTCCTGGATCTGCTTGAGCATGGCCGGGATCCTGACGCCCAGATCGCGAAGTCCGATCGCCTCCTTGGCCCGGTCGTACCGCCGGACCACGGTCACTTCGTTGCGGGCCAGGTCGCGGGGCCCGACCTCGATCCGGACGGGGACTCCTTTCAGCTCCCACTCGCTGAACTTGAAACCGGGTCTCTGGTCACGCCAGTCCTGCTTGAGTCGAATCTCGGAGAGATCCTCCAGGACGGGCGCCAGTGCGGCAGCGATCTGCGAACGCTCGGCTTCACTGCGAAAAATGGGCACGATCACCACCTGGATGGGCGCCACCATGGGCGGCATCTGGATCCCGGACTCGTCGCCATGGACCATGATCAGCGCCCCCACGATCCGTGTCGACATTCCCCAGCTGGTCGAGTGCGGATATTGCTTCTCGTTGTTCCGACCGGTGAAAGTCAGGTCATAGGCCCGGGTGAAGTTCTCGCCGAAGTAGTGTGAGGTGGCGGCCTGCAGGGCCTTCCCATCCTTCATCAGTGCCTCGATGGCGGTTGAATATTGCGCGCCCGCGAATTTCTCGATCTCGGACTTGCGGCCCGGGATCACCGGGATGGCGCACCATTCCTCGGCAATCTGCCGGTAGCACTCGAGCATGGTGTAGACCTCTTTTTCCGCCTCCTCCGAGGTCTCGTGGAAGGTGTGGCCCTCCTGCCAGAGGAACTCCATGGTGCGAAGAAAGAGCCGAGTCCGTAGCTCCCAGCGAAAGACGTTATTCCACTGGTTTGTCAGCACGGGCAGGTCCCGGTAGGACTGGACGTAATCGCGCAGGGTGGTGGCGAGCAGGGTTTCGGAGGTGGGACGCAGCACCAGGGGCTCCTCGAGCTCCTTCCCACCGCCGCGGGTCACCAGGGCGAACTCCGGGGCAAAGCCCTCCACGTGCTCGGCTTCCTTCTGTAGGAAGCTGAGCGGGATCAACATCGGGAAATACCAGTTCTCGTGTCCGGTCTTCTTGATCAGGGCATCCAGTGCATTACGGATGTTTTCCCAGAGCGCGAAACCGTATGGGCGGATGACCATGCAGCCTCGTACCGCTGAGTAGTCGGCCAGCTCGGCCTTGCGGACCACGTCGTTGTACCAGCCCGGGAAATCCTGCGACTGCTTGCGGATCTCCTTGACAAAACCCTTTTCGGGTTGCTCTTCCTCGACAGCCATGTGGCTGTCGAGTATACGGACTGCTAACTAGCTGGCGAGCTTTTGCTCGTCTTCGCGGGCGATCGCGTCGAGCTCGCGCAGTAGCGCCGGCACCAGCTCTTTCTCGGGGAACGTGCCGACTATCTTCCCGTGCTTGAAAAGGATGCCCTTGCCTTTGCCGCCCGCGATGCCGATGTCGGCATGCTGACCCTCGCCCGGGCCATTGACGACGCAGCCCATCACCGACACGTTGATGGGTCTCTTGATCTTCTTGAGAGCCTGCTCGACCTCGGCCACCATGGGCAGCATGTCGATCTCGAGACGTCCGCACATGGGGCAAGCGATCAGGTTCGGGCCGGTCTGCGTCTCCGAGAGGGCATTGACGATCCCGTAGCCAACCTCGACCTCTTCCACGGAATCCCCCGCCAGCGAGACCCGGATGGTGTCCCCGATCCCCTCTTCGAGCAGGATGCCGATGCCGACCGCGCTCTTGACCGAACCCGTGCGTGGGGGACCGGATTCGGTGACCCCCAGGTGGAGCGGGTAGTAGATCTTATCGGCGATGGCGCGGTTCGCCGCAATCATCGTCGGCGGGTCCGACGCCTTCATCGACACCTTGATCTGGTTGAATTCGAGGGCTTCGAGGATGGCGATGTGGCCCAGGGCCGCCCGCACCATGGCGTCGACGACCTCCTCGGTGGGTGGGCGTCTCCCCTCCCCTTCCTTACCGCGACCGGGAAGCGAACCCGCATTCACCCCGATCCGGATCGGAATGTCGCGTTCCTTGGCCCGCCGTGTGATCTCCTTCACCTTGTCGGGATCCCGGATGTTCCCGGGGTTGAGCCGGAGACCGTCCACCCCGGCGTCCATCGCCAGCAGCGCCAGCGGATAGTCGTAGTGGATGTCGGCGATGATGGGCAGAGGCGAACCCTTCTTGATTTCGATCATGGCCTCCGCCGCCTCCCGGGTAGGGACGGCGACCCGGACGATCTTGCAATCGACGTCCTTCAGTCGGGCGATCTCATTGAGCGTCGCCTTGACGTCGCGCGTATCCGCCTTGGTCATGGACTGGACCACGACCGGGGCCGCCCCGCCCACGATCACGTCGCCCACGCGCACCGGCTGACACTTTCGCCTTGGCTTCATCTAGCGCAACACATCGTTATATGTCACAAGTCCGATCAATCCAAACAGGATGGCGAGACCCACGTAGTGGACCATTTGCTCGCGGGCCGGGTCGACCGGACGGCCGCGAATGGCCTCGATCACCAGGAATGCCGCCCGCCCACCGTCCAGCGCCGGGAAGGGCAGGATGTTGACCAGGCCCAGGCTGAGACTGAGGAACCCGATGAACGGGATCAGATTCAGGCCGCCGCCCTGGGCCACCTGGGCAGTGGTCTTGACGATACCCACCGGCCCTTCGATCCCCTTCGGACCGAGGAGGCCGCCCAGCCGCTTGTCGGTGGCCAGCTGGTAGATGCCGCCGAAGATACCGGCGATGGTATCGCCCGTCCGCTGGATGGAGAGGCCGGCCGCCTGAAGCGGACCGTAATGGTAGGTCACTATCGCCGGCCGAATCCCGATCACGAACCCACCCGAATCCTGGTCATAGACCGGGGTGACGGTGTAGGTCTGCGTCTGGCCGGCGCGCCGCACCGTGACGGTGACCGGGGCGCCGTTGGAGGCGTTCACCCAGCGGTGGAGATCGTTGTACTGGTTGACCGGGTGTCCATCAACCGACAGGATCACGTCCCCCGGTCTGATTCCGGCCGGCCCGGATGGCATGACGTTCGGCGCGGACACCGCGGGTTTCGTGGAGTCGAGGCTTCCGACCTCGATCGGGGCCTTGTAGTCGAGATCACCGGCGATGGCAATGGTGCCGAAGAAGATCAGCACGGGCAGGGCCAGGTTCAGAGCTGAGCCGGCCACGATCACGATGAAGCGTTGCCAAAGGGGGTGGGCATTGAACCCGCGCGGACCCGCGTCCGTACCGTCCATCCCGGCCAGCTTTACAAAGCCGCCCAGTGGAATCGCCCGGACCGCATACAGCGTCTCGCCCCGTTGACGGCCGAAGAGCATCGGACCAAAGCCGACGCTGAACTGCTCAACCTTGATGCCGGCAAGCTTGGCGCTGACGTAGTGGCCGGATTCGTGCAGGATGATGATCCCGCTGAAAATCAGCACGATCACCAGGGCAAGAAGCGCGCCGCTCACGTTCTCACCTTACTAGACGTCCTTTGCGATCCTTCCCCAGCCAGTTCGAGGACGCGGGCGCGTGCCCAACGATCCGCGGACAGGAGCGAATCGAGGGACATGGATCCGGCGGCAGGCGCCTCGGCTAGCGCGCGGCGCACCAACGCCACTATGTCGGTGAACCCGATCCGCCCTTCGAGGAAGAGAGCCACCGCCTGCTCGTTCGCCGCGTTCAAAACCGCCGGGGCGCTGCCGCCTCGCTCACCGGCTGCCCGGGCCAGGGCCACAGCAGGAAAGCGCTGCTCGTCCAACGCCTCAAAGGTCAACTGGCCGATCGCCCCCAGGTCCGGAGCAGGCACCACGTCGGGAACCCGTTCCGGGTAGCTCAGGGCGACCGCGATCGGCAAATGCATGTCGGGGACACCGAGTTGCGCCTTGATGCTCCCGTCGGTGAACTGCACCATCGAATGCACAACGCTTTGAGGATGAACGAGAACATCGATGTCCTGGTACGCGACGTCGAAGAGGACGTGCGCCTCGAGGATCTCGAGACCCTTGTTCATCATGGTCGCCGAGTCCACCGTGATCTTGGGACCCATCTTCCAGCGTGGATGGGCAAGAGCCTCAGCCACGGTGACCCCGGACAGCGTCGACAGGGGACGGCGCAGGAAGGGCCCGCCCGAGCCAGTCAGGATCAGGCGGCGTACCGCCTCCCGTCGCTCGCCCCATAAACACTGCCAGATGGCGCTGTGCTCGCTATCGATCGGAAAGATCTGAGAACCATGCCGGCGCATCTCCTCGCGAACCAGGTCCCCAGCCATCACCAGGACCTCCTTGGTGGCAAGGGCGATGTCCTTGCCCGCCCGCAAGGCCGCCAGCGTGGGCGGCAGAGCGGCGCTACCGGAAACCGCCACCACCACCAGGTCGACCTCGGGATCGGTGAGCACCCGCTCGACGGCGCTCGCAGCCGCCGACCGGTCGCCACCGGCCGGTTCGGCCAGCAGGACATGTGCCTCCGGATGCGCCTGGGCCACCAGCTTCAACGCGTTGGCATCGTGGCCACCGATCAGGGAATGAAGGGCGAATCTATCGGGATGCCGTAAAACCAGGTCACCGACCTGGCCCCCCACCGAGCCGGTCGCCCCCAGGAGCGCCAGGCGCTTGGGCCGCCTAGACGAACTCATGTCAGATGGAAAACGCGGAAATAGTAGTAGACCAGCACCCCCACCAGCAGGAGGGAATCGATCCGGTCCAGCACCCCGCCGTGGCCGGGGATTACCTGGCTGGCGTCCTTGACCCCCGCGCCCCTCTTGATCTGCGACTCCACCAGGTCACCAACCTGGGCCGCCGCGCCCACCAGCACGCCCAGAACCAGGTTGTGCGGAAAGGCCGCCCCGATGAATGGTCCGCCGGCGATCAGCACGGCGCTGCTGGCCAGCAGCCCCGCGATGGCTCCCTCGGCACTCTTATTCGGGCTGATCTTGGGAAAGAATCGGTGCCGGCCCCAGCGGGTCCCGACCACCATGGCCGCCGTGTCTCCCGCCCAGACGCTGACAAAGACCACGATCACCGCCAGGAAGCCGGTGTGATTCGTGTCGGGCTGAGGCGGGAGAAAATACAGAGCCAGGTAGAAACTCAGCAGGTAGCCGAGGTAGAGGCTGCCGCCGACCGCGAGCGCCCAGCGAGTCAGGCTGGAACGCCAATCTCGGACAAAAACCATGATCCCGAGCCCGGCCACGGCCGCGATCGCCAGCACCGCCGTCAGGTCGAGCCAGAGCGGCAGCCGGTCGCGCAGGAGCAGGGCATAACTCAGGGGAAACAGCAGCCACCAGGGAGCGGTGGATCCGAGCGCCCGGGTGAGCGCCAGGAATTCCAGGAGGGCGACGCCGAGAAAGACCGCCATTGCCGCGTAGACCCAGGGAGAGCCCGCCGCCAGGGCCGCCACCACGACGACGATGAGGACCACCGCGCTGCCCACCCGAAGGACCATGTTCGAGGGCTCCCGCGACCCCGGTCTGATGCTGCCGGTCTTGGCGTCAGCGGCCTCGATTGGAGACCTCCGGCCGGGCACCGAACCGGCGCTCGCGGCGATGATACGAGGCGAGCGCCTGATCGAGATCGTCCTCTCCGAAATCCGGCCACAGCGTCTGCGTGCTGAAGAACTCCGAGTAGGCGGTCTGCCACAACAGGAAATTGCTGAGGCGCATCTCACCCGCCGTGCGAATCACCAGGTCCGGATCGGGCAGTCCCTGAGTGTAGAGGTGATTGCCGATGGTGACCTCATCGACCTGCTTGAGGTCGATGCCTTCGCGGGCCATGGCCCGGACCGCGTCTACGATCTCACCCCGGCCGCCGTAATTGATGGCGATGTTGAGGATGGCGCGGCCACCCACGCTGGTGCGTTCGTTCGCCTGACGCATCTGGTCCTGCAAGGCGGGCGACAGCTCCTCGAGCCGGCCGGAGAAGCGCAGCTCGATGTGCCGCCGGGCCAGCTCGTCCAGCTCGCGCCGGATGGTCTCGCCAAAGAGTGTCATCAGCGCGTCTACCTCATCGCGAGGCCGCGACCAGTTTTCCGTGGAAAACGCGTAGAGAGTCAGCACCCGGACTCCTCGTTTGTCGCAGGCCTCGGCGACCCGCCGGATCGATTCGATGCCGGCCTTGTGCCCCATCACACGAGGGAGAAATCGATGGCGGGCCCACCGGTTGTTGCCATCCATGATGATGGCGATGTGTTCCGGGGGCGGCAGCTGAGACACGGGTGGGTTGGGCTTAGACCTCCATGATCTCGGCTTCCTTGCGGGCCGCCATCTCATCCACCCTGGCGATGTAGCGGTCGGCAACCTTCTGAAGCTGCTCGCTCCCGCGGCGCGCCTCGTCCGCCGAAATCTTTTTCTCCTTCTCGAGGGCCTTGATCCGCTCCATCTGGTCGCGGCGAATGTTCCGGATGGCGATGTGAGCCCCCTCCGCGTAGCGCTTCACCAGCCGCGCATATTCGCGCCGGCGCTCCTCGTTCAGCGGCGGGATCGGTACCCGGATCAGCTGCCCGTCGTTGGCGGGATTGAGACCCAGCTCCGACTTCTGGATCGCCTTCTCAACCGCTCCGATGACAGTCCGGTCCCAGGGCTGGATCAGGATCATGCGGGCCTCGGGCGCGGTGATGGTTGCCAGCTGGTTGAGCGGAGTGGGGTTGCCGTAGTACTCGACCGGGATCTTGTCGACCAGGGCGGGGCTGGCCCGACCGGTCCGGATGGTGAGGATTTCCTTGGCCAGTGCCTCGATACTCTTCTGCATCCGGGTCTCGGCCTCTTTGACGTTCTCCTCGATCACTTGCGGTTCCCGACAAAGGTCCCGGTGTCGTCGTCGCCTACCACGACCCGCTCGATGTTGCCTGGCTTTAGCAGGTCAAAGACGACGATCGGGATGTCATTCTCATTGCAGAGGGTGACCGCGGTGTGGTCGATGACACGCAGGTCCTTGTTGATGACCTCCAGGTAATCGAGGTGCTTGAAGCGCTTGGCCTTCGGGTTTTTTCGCGGGTCACTGTCGTAAATGCCGTCGACCATGGTCGCCTTGAGTACCACCTGGGCTTCGATCTCGACCGCCCGCAGGGCGGCGGTCGTGTCCGTGGTGAAGTAGGGATTGCCGCTCCCGGCCGCCAGGATCACGACCCGGCCCTTTTCCAGGTGCCGGACGGCGCGGCGCCGGATGTACGGCTCGGCGATCTGGTGCATGCTGATCGCCGTCTGCACCCGGGTGGGCTGGCCCGTGTTCTCCAGGGCGTCCTGCAGCGCCAGGGCGTTGATCACCGTGCCCAGCATTCCCATGTAGTCGGCAGTCACCCGGTCCATGCCGCGGGCAGCCTCGGAGGTGCCCCGAAAGAAGTTTCCTCCGCCGACCACGATCGCGATCTGGGTGTCGTACGAGCGCCGCACCTGGATGATCTCCTCGGCGATCCGGTGAACCACGTCCGGATCGATACCAAAGGCGCCGGCCGTGGTGAGGGCTTCGCCGCTCAGCTTCAGCAGGACGCGCCGGTACCGCGGGCTCGTCGAGCTCGCGCCCGATGAGCCGGTGGCCGACTGGCTGGTCACGTGCTTGACGGCGACGGTCCTTCTCCCACCTTGAAACGGGCAAACCGGGAAATCGTTATGTTCTCGCCGATCTTGCCGATCGCCTCCTTGACCACCTCGCTGACGGACCGCTTGTCATCCTTGGTCCAGGGTTGGTCGAGCAGGACCTCGCGCTTGTAAAAATCGTTCAGCTTTCCCTGCACGATCTTTTCCATTACCGCCTCGGGCTTCTTCTGGTCACGCGCCTGAGCCTGGAAGATGGCACGCTCCCGCTCGAGCATGTCGGCCGGGACGTCTTCGCGGCGAAGATAGCGTGGATCGGCCGCGGCGATGTGCACGGCAATCTCGTGTGCCAGCTCGCGGAATTGCTCGTTGCGGGCGACGAAGTCACTCTCGCTGTTGACCTCGACCAGCACCCCGAGCTGCTGGTTGTGGTGCACATATGTTTCCACGATCCCCTGGCGCGCGGCCCTGGTGGCCTTGGCGCCGGCTTTGGCCATGCCCTTCTGGCGCAGCCAGTCCTTTGCCTTCTCGAAATCGCCACCAGTCGCCTCCAGGGCGCGCTTGGCGTCCATCATGCCGGCGCCCGTCGCCTCCCTCAGCATCTTGACCTGATCTGCGGTTATCGCCATGTCATTTCTCGTCATCCAGGGCTTCGTCTTCATAGAATTCCGCCTCATCGACGTTGGGCATCCCGGCGAAGCCCTTCTCGCCCTCCTCTTCCTCTTCTGCCTCGACCCCGTAGAGGCCGGCGGTCGCCGCCTCCGGCTCCGGCGAGGCGGCCAGTTCTTCGGGACTGATCAGCTGACGTGCCTCGAGGGCAGCATCCGCGATTTTCGACGTGATCAGCTTGACCGCCCGGATGGCGTCATCGTTGCCCGGGATCACCTTGTCGATCTCGTCCGGGTCGCAGTTCGAATCGGTGATGGCCACGATCGGAATCGCCAGCTTGCGCGCCTCGGTGACTGCTATGTGTTCCTTACGCGGGTCGACCACGTAGACGGCTCCCGGCAGCTTCTTCATGTCGGCCATCCCGCCGAAGAAGCGCTCCAGGCGCTGCATCTCCTCTTCCAGCTGGGTGACCTGCTTCTTGCTGCCGGTGAACCCTCCGTTGTTACGGATCGCCCGCAGCGCGTTCAGCCGCTCGATCTGGCGCCGCATGACAGTGAAGTTGGTCAGCATGCCGCCCATCCAGCGGTGATTGACGTAAGGCATGCCGGAGCGGCGCGCCTCGAGTTCGATCGATTCCTGGGCTTGCTTCTTGGTGCCCACGAAGAGCACCATCCGGCCACTGCCGACCACATCCTTGACCCAGTTGCTGGCCTCGTCCAGCAGCTTGACCGTCTGCTGCAGGTCGATGATGTGGATGCCATTGCGAGCGGTGAAGATGTACCGCTTCATCTTGGGATTCCAGCGGCTGGTCTGATGACCAAAATGGACGCCAGCTTCGAGAAGCTGCTTCAACGTGACGAGTGGCATCGTGGGTAAGACCTCCTCAAGGTTTGCTTCCGCCCCCGTCTTCCGGCCGCCGGACCTGAAGGTTACCCGCCTTCAAGCACCCCGGCGCGCCGTCGGGAGGCGTGCTTAATGCGCTCGACAGTATACCGTGATTGCCGAAAAGCGAATCAGTCCGGCTAAGAGCCCTGTCTGGGGGCCATCGGCTCTGGGTCTTTCCCCGCGCTCAGGCTGTCGGAGAGGGACATGGTCCGCTGGTAGGCGGCCCAGACCGCGTCCGCCAGCACGGTTCGCAGCCGGCCGCGCTCGAGCTCGTGCAGGGCGGCGGCAGAGGTGCCACCCGGGGAAGTGACCATGTCGCGCAGCTGGGCCGGATGCTTTCCCGACCTCTCGGCGAACTCGACCGAGCCCTTGATCGTCTCCAGCACCAGGTCATGCGCCAGGTGCCGGGGAAATCCCAGGTGGACCGCGCTGTCGATCAACGCCTCCATCACCAGGAAGACGTAGGTCGGCCCCGTGCCACTGACCGCCGTCGCCATGGCTACGAATCGCTCGTCCTCGACCTGGAGCTCCCTGCCCAGGGCGCCGAGCAGGGCTCGGGCCTGAGCCCGGTGGGCTTCCGTGGCCTCATCGGTCGCATACCAGATGTTCATCCCCATGCCGATCTGGGCGGGGGTGTTCGGCATCACCCGGACCAGGGCGGCGTGATCGAGCCCTTTGCGCAGGGCGTCCGTCCGGGCACCGGCGATGATCGAGATCACAAGCTTTTCCGGGGCCAGGCTGGGGCGCATCTCGGCGAGCACCCGGGGCATGACCTGCGGCTTGATTCCCAGGACCACGATGTCGCCCCGCTGGGCGGCCTCGGCGTTGCCGGCGGTTACCTCGATGCCGTACTTCTCTTTGAGGAAGGCCCGGCGCTCAGCCCGCGGGTGGCTGGCGACAATCGCGGATGCCTCGATCAGCTTGCGCTCGATCACGCCAGCGATCATGGCCTCGGCCATCACACCGGCGCCGATCACGCTCAAGCGCGACGCGCGCAGCGGGCTCATCCCGGCATTCTATCCGCCCCCGCTTTCCGTCCCTCCGCAAAGAGACTTAGCCGGCGATTGCGCCTCCGTTTCGGCCTTCGCGCCGCCCGGCCGCAATCAAGAATGGCGGCCGGATGCGTTGCTCCGTGCCTACTCCGGCGCTCGCCGGAAGCTAAAGCGCGCTCCGCGCGTTCTGCTAACCCAGCGCCCTTCGCGCGGGCATGCGCCGGCGCTTAGGCAGCGGGAACGGTCGGAGTCTTGACGCGGCGGCGGCCGGCCGGTGGAGTGGAGCGCGGCCGGGCTTTGCGCTCCGGCTTGCAGGTCGGATAGTCGGAGCAGCTGGTGAACTCGCCGTAGCGGCCCATTCGCACCACCTGGGGCTTGCCGCATCTCGGGCACGGGTCGTCTTCCAGGACGCGCAGCGGCGGCGCCGGCGCGGAGACGGTGCGTTTTCCACCCTCGATGTACTTGCAGTCGGGATATCCCGAGCAACCGATGAACTGTCCGTAGCGACCCTTGCGGTTGAGCAGCGGCTTGCCGCAGCTGGGACAGACCCGCCCCTCCACGATGTCCTCCGGCTGGATCTCCCGCTTGACGTAGCGGCACTTTGGATATCCAGAGCAGGCGACGAAGGGACCCCGCCTGCCGGTCCGGTTGACCAACGGCTTGCCGCACTTCGGGCACATCTCGCCGGTTTCCGTCGGCGGCGTGCTCTTGTCCTGGCCGTCCTTTCCCTGGATGTAGTCGCACTCGGGATAGAGCGAGCAGCCGATGAACTCGCCCAGCCGGCTCATCCGGTAGACCAGCCGGCCGGCACGACCCTCCTGCTTGCACTTGGGGCAATCCTCGCCCGTCTCGCGCATGGGGACCTTGACCCGGGGTGAGCCTTCCGCCTTGGCCAGGGTTTTTGCAAAGGGCTTGTAGAACTCACGCACGATCGGCACCCAGGGCCGGCGTCCCTCCTCGACATCGTCGAGCTCTTCCTCCATCTCCGCCGTGAACGAGGCATCGACGATATCGGGGAAGTGCTCGATCAGCCAGGTATTGACTGTCTTGCCCAGCTCGGTGGGCCGCAGCCGGCGCTCCTCCTGCTGGACGTAGTGCCGCGCCTGGATCACCTCGACAGTGGGGGCGTAGGTGCTGGGACGGCCGATGCCCAGCTCTTCGAGCGCCTTGATCAGCGACGCCTCCGTGTAGCGCGGCGGAGGCTGGGTGAAATGTTGCTCGGGCTTCAACTCGCGCAGCTCGAGCAGCTCATCAACCGTCAGCTGGGGCAGCTCTTTCTCTTCGTCGTTCTCGTTATCGCGCTCCCAGACCTCGTAGAAGCCCTTGAACACGAGCACCGAGCCGGCGGCGCGGAAGAGATAATCGCCGCCACTGATATCGACCCGGGTCTGGGCGAATCGGGCAGCGGACATCTGGCTGGCGACAAAGCGCTGCCAGATCAGACGGTAGAGACGGTACTGGTCGGGACTGAGGTAGTTTCGCACCGAGTCCGGAGTCCGCTCCACGTCGGTCGGCCGGATCGCCTCGTGGGCATCCTGCACTGGCCCCTTGGCTTTCCACTCCGCCCGGTCCCGGCGAACGTAGGTAGGTCCGTAGCGCTCCGTGATGAACGCCCGGGTCAGGCGCACGGCGTCCTCCGAGATGCGGAAGGAGTCGGTGCGCATGTAGGTGATCAGCCCGGTCGCTCCCTGGCTTCCAAGCTCCACGCCCTCGTAGAGTTCCTGGGCGACCCGCATCGTCCGGCTCGGTTTGAAGCGCAGCCGGCTCGATCCTTCCTGCTGCAGGGTGCTGGTCTTGTATGGCTGGGGGGCGTTGCGCATCGCGTCCTTGGTTTCCACCGAGAGGACGCGGTAGGTGGCACCGTCGAGCTGGGCCATGATGTCGCGGACCTGGCCTTCCTGGGTGAGCTCGATCTTCTCCTCGGTGCCGCGCTTGCCGATGAAGCGGGCGGCAAAGATCCGCGCCGGAAGGTCTGACTTGGCGAGCATGGCATCGAGCGTCCAGGATTCAACCGGGACAAACTTCTCGATCTCCTCCTCGCGCTCGCAGACGAGCCGGACCGCCACCGACTGCACCCGGCCGGCGCTCAAGCCTTTGCGGATCTTTTTCCAGAGCAGCGGGCTGAGCTTGTACCCGACCAGCCGGTCGATCACCCGGCGGGCCTGCTGCGCATCGACCAGGTCCTGGTTCATCGGGCGCAGGGCTTCGAGTGCTTTCTCGACCGCGCTCTTCGTGATCTCGTGCAGCTCGATCCGGCGAGGATCCTTGAGCTTGAGGATGTGGGCCAGGTGCCAGGCAATCGCCTCACCTTCCCGGTCCGGATCCGAGGCGAGCAGGATCTCGGATGCGTTCTTGGCGGCGGCCTTCAGGTCCTTGATGGTCGCTTCCTTTCCGGGGATGGTGACGTACTCCGGTTTGAAGGCGTGCTCGATGTCGATCCCGAGCGTGCTCTTCGGCAGGTCACGAATGTGACCCATCGAAGCGCGGATCTCGTAGTCCTTGCCAAGAAAACGCCCAAGCGTCTTGGCTTTGGCCGGAGACTCGACGATGATCAGTGGGGTTGCCATGTTTTATTTGTCCAGGCGGCGCCGGCTGCGAGTGACGGCACCGCGGTCGCCGATTATATAGTTGCCCATCTCCAACAATGTCAAGCGGCGGCTCACTTCTATCACGTCCAAACGCAATTGCTCCGCCAACTCATCATGATGGCGCGGTTCTACCCAGTCGAGCAATTCCCAAACGGCGGCAAGCTCAGGTTCTTGCGGTCCTGAATCCGCGCGCGCAGGCGCGGGTGCACGCGCGTGCGCGCGTGCGTACGCGCGTACCGCCTCCGGGAGCTCGGCCAGCACGTCCTCGACTGTTCGCACCAGCGTGGCGCCATCTTTGACCAGGCTGTGCGGCCCGAGCGTCAGAGGATTTTCGATGCTCCCGGGTACGCAGAACACCTCGCGCCCCTGCTCCAGCGCCAGGCGCGCCGTGATCAAGGCGCCGCTGCGTTCAGCGGCTTCCACGATGATCACGCCAAGGCTGAGTCCGCTGATGATCCGGTTGCGCACCGGAAAGCGAGCCGGGAGCGGCAGGCTGCCGTCCTCGGCCTCGCTCAGCAGGGCACCGGTGACCGCGATCCGATCCGCCAGCTCGACGTGCTCGGGCGGATAGATCGGGTCGAGGCCGCTGGCGAGCACCGCCACCGTGGGCGTGGGGCCGGTCAGCGCCCCCTCATGCGCGGCCCGGTCGATACCGCGCGCCAGGCCGCTGACCACGATGATGCCCTGGTTGGAAAGGTCCTCCGCGAGCTGGTGCGCGGCCCGCTGGCCGTACGGTGTTCCCTGACGCGAACCCACCACCGCGACGGTTGGGCCGACAGGCAGGACGCCCCTGACGAACAACCGGGCGGGCGGATCCGCGATCGCCGCCAGGAGGACGGGATAACCAGGGTCGTTCCGCCAGAGGACGCTCACCCGCTTTCGCGATATTGGACTGCCTCGGCAAGGTGGGCGGCGGCGACGTCCGCCGCCCCCTCCAGGTCGGCAATTGTGCGCGCTACCCGGAGCAGCCGGTGGAGGGCTCGTCCGCTCAGGTGGAGGCGGTCACCTGCCGCGGTCAACAGGTCCTGCCCTGCGGCGTCCAGGTGGACATCGCGGCGCAGCTGGGTGCCGGTGAGCGCACCGTTCAGTGGACCGTCCGGCCGCCGCTTTCGCTGCCGGGCACGGGCATCCATGACCCGCTCGCGAACTGTGGCGCTTGACTCAGCACCGTCGGCGTGGTGCAGGAGCTCGGCGGCCGGCTGCCGGAGCACCGATACCTGGAGGTCGATCCGGTCGCGGATGGGGCCGGACAGGCGCGCCTGGTAGCGCTGCCGTTGAGGTGGTGTGCAGGTGCAGGGCTTCTTCTGATCGCCGTAGCGTCCGCAGGGGCACGGGTTGGCGGCGGCGACCAGGATGAAACGGCTGGGAAGGACCGCGTGCCCGTGCCTTCTCGCCACCACCAGCCGTCCGTCCTCGATCGGCTGGCGCAGCGCTTCGAGCGCATCCCGACGCAACTCGTTGATCTCGTCCAAAAACAACACCCCGTTGTGCGCCCTGCTCAGCTCGCCCGGCTGCGGCGTGTTGTCGCCACCGCCGATCAACCCGGCCGTCGAGATGCTGTGATGTGGCGCCCGAAATGGAGGCTCTGTGATCAGGCCGCTGCCGGGAGCCAGGCCGCCGAGGATGGAGGCGATGGTGGTGACCTCGAGCGCCGCTCTCTCCTCAAGCGACGGCATGATCCCGGGGAGGGCGCGGGCCAGGAGCGTTTTCCCCGAACCGGGCGGCCCGACAAATAAAAGATGATGCGATCCGGCGGCGGCAATCTCCAGCGCCCGCTTGGCGTGGGCGTGACCACGAACGTCGGCCAGGTCGACGGCGGTCAGGGCGGGCGATGGATCGCCGGCCTCCAGGACCGTGTCGGGCAGCGGCTCCCCGTCCACCCAGTACCGCACCAGCCGCCGAAGGTCCGGGACCGCGTGCACCGGGCGGGAGGTGGCGAGCCGCGCCTCGGCCACATTCGCCGGCGGCACATAAAAGATGTTGGCCCCGCTGCGGTCGAGGTGGGCGCTGATGGCGAGAATGCCGCGGATGGGCCGGACCGAGCCGTCGAGAGCCAGCTCCCCCAACCAGGCTGCACCCTTAGGCAGGGGACGGTGGACGGTGCAGCTCAGGATGGCGGCGGCGATCGCCAGGTCAAACCCGGTCCCCTCCTTGCGGACCTGGGCCGGGGCCAGGTTGACGGTCACCTTCTGTCCCGGAAACTCCTGACCGCTGTTGTTGATCGCGATCTTGACCCTCTCCCTGGCCTCCTGCACCGCCCGGTCGACCAGGCCGACGATGTGGAAGCCAGGCAATCCCTGCCCGATGTCGGCCTCCACCTCCACCCGCATCCCCTCCAGCCCGAACACGGTGCCAGAAAGCGTATGGGCCTGCATCGACCGCATCATACACAATTTTGTGTATGTTCCCGCACATAAGCCTTAGGATGGCCGCGTGTCCTGGAAACGGCGGGCGGCCGGCTGGCTCGGGGTCCTCACCACCCTTCCCTACCGGCTGGGCGGGCGGGTTCGGATCGGTCCGGGTCTGCTGGGCAATGGCCGGCTGCGGATCAGCGGACCTGGCACAGTGATCCTGGACCAGGACATCAACGCCTGGTCCCACGCCGAGGTCAACCACCTGCGGACGACCCGACGGGAGGCGGTGATCCGCGTCGGCCGCAACGTCCGCCTGAATGGATGCACGCTGACCGCTGCCGCAAGGATCGAGGTGGGCGCCGACTGCGTGCTCGGTTCGTGCGAGGTGCGTGACCACGAGGCGTGGCCGGCCGGGGTTCAACGGGACGTCGGATCCGACGGGCCCAGGCCGGTGATCATCGAGGACAACGTCTGGATCGGAGGCCAGGCTTCGGTACTGCCTGGCGTTCGGATTGGGCGAAACTCGGTGGTGGGGATCCACGCCGTCGTCTTCCAGGACGTGCCCGCGGATGTGATCGTCGCCGGCAATCCGGCTCGGGTTGTGCGCCCCCTGGAACGGGCATAATCGGACCAGGTCGATGAAAGCCAACGCGCCTCCCACCGTCTGCGACCAGTGCAAGCGAATGCCGCACTGGGAGCGGCTTCGGGGACCGGATCAGCAGGTCCGCCTCGCCGATGGACGCATGGTCCTCAGGCGCGGCCAGGGCTGGGTCTGCACCCGCTGCGGTCACACCATCCCGATTTCGTTCGAGGCATATAGCTGATCACGGTCGAGACCCAGGCGCGCCTCGACCGGCTGCGCCGAACGCTCACCGACCGGGATCGATCGGTCGTTGACGCGGCCCCGCCCCTGGTGCGCGCGGGCGTCCTGGTGCCGCTGATCCCGTCGACCAACGGGGTCGAGATCCTGCTCACCCGGCGCACCGACACCGTGCTCACCCACAAAGGCCAGATCTCCTTCCCCGGAGGCCAGCAGGAAAGCGGGGATGCGGACATCGTCGAGACCGCGCTGCGCGAAGCCTACGAGGAGGTCGGTCTGGAACCGTCGCGGGTCGAGGTTCTCGGCGAGCTCGACGACGTCTTCACGGCTGTCAGCGGCTTCGTCGTCACCCCGGTGGTCGGGCTGCTGGCGGGCGGTACCCAGGACCTGCGGCCGGCGCCCACTGAGGTGAGAAGCCTGCTGGTGGTTCCGATCACCCGTCTCCTCGAGCCCGCGGTCCACACCACCCAGGTCCGCACCGGCAACGGGCAGCGTTTCACCATCGACTACTACACGGTCGATGAGGACGTCATCTGGGGCGCGACCGGCCGCATGCTCAACCAGTTCCTGCGAGCCTGGGAGGCAGCGGCGGAGGGTTAGTCGATCGCGTTCTTTACGTGCTCGACCGAACGCAGCCGGCCACCCTCCACGATCAGACCCACCACATCGAATCGGACCGTGCCGCGATAGGGGTGCCGGGCCAGGTAATAGGTGGCGAGCTGGCGAAGCTTGCGGATCTTGCGCCGATCCACCGCCTCCTGGGGCAGCCCGAAACGAGTCCCGGCGCGGGTCTTGACTTCGACAAAGACCAGGGTCGCCCCGTCCATCGCCACCAGGTCCAGCTGACCGAGCGGCGTGCGCACATCCCGGCCGACGATCCGGTAGCCGAGGCCAAGCAGATGGTCCTCGGCGAGCGCCTCGCCGCTAGTCCCGAGGCTCGGGACCATTGGTTGCGCCAGCATAGGCCGCCGCCTCCAGCGCGGCCCGGTCGCGGATGGAGATGAAGGAGCGCCGGTGCAGGGGTGAGAGTCCGTGCCGGTCCATGGCGTGGAGATGTTCGGGGGTGGGGTAGCCCTTGTGCGTCTCGAAGCCATAGCCGGGGAACTGCCCCGCGAACCGGGCCATCAGCCGATCGCGGGTGACCTTGGCCAGGATCCCGCCGGACATGATCGAGATCGACCGGCTATCGCCCTTCACGATAGGGAGTTGCGGGACCAGCGCCTCAGGAAGCAGGAAGCCGTCGACCAGCAGATAGTCGATCCGGCGGCGCAGCTGGTGCAGAGCGATCCCCATGGCCCATCGAGCCGCCCGGCCGACCCCCACCCGGTCGATCTCATCGACCTCGACGATCCCGACGCCCCAGGCCTCGGCGCCGTCGAGGATGCACTCGTAGTAGTGGTCGCGTTCCTCTGCGGTGAGCAGCTTGGAGTCGTTGATGCCCTCGCAGTGGAAGAAGGGCCGCATGACCGCCGCTCCCGCGACCACCGGTCCCGCCCACGGGCCCCGGCCGGCCTCGTCGACGCCGGCAACGGATGCGTAGCCGAGCCCGAAGGCCTGCCGCTCGAAGACCCAGAGGTCCCGGTCAGCTTTCGGCTTCTTCGGTCTCTTCTGCTGGAGTTTCGCGGTCGGCGGGGACGCTTGTGGCAACGCTCTGTCGTTTCTCCCGGATGCGCGCGCTCTTGCCCACCTTTCCACGCAGGTAGTAAAGCTTCGCGCGGCGGACCTTGCCGTGTCGAACGACGTCGATCTTGTCGATCCGAGGCGAGTGCAGCAGGAAGCTACGCTCGACGCCCACCCCGTGCGCGATCCGGCGCACTGTGAAGCTCTCCTTCGCACCAGCCCCGCGGCAGCCGATCACGATGCCTTCGAAGATCTGGACGCGCTCCCGGTTGCCCTCGACCACCTTGGCGTGCACCTTGACGGTATCGCCGGGGGTGAGCGAGGGGACGTTTTTGCGCCTGGTCTCGGCGTCCAGCAGATCGATCACGTTGGACACGGCGTACAAGCATACCAGCCGCCCGCGCCGCAACTATCTAAAGACAACGATCTCTGGCGTCACACCTACGACAGAAGATCCGGCCGGCGGCGTTTCGTGCGCGCCTCCGCCTGCTGCCGGCGCCAGCGCTCGATCTCGGCGTGATGGCCCGATAGCAGCACGTCCGGCACAGCGTGGCCTTCGAAGACGGGCGGCCGGGTGTAGTGGGGATACTCGAGGAGCTTCTCGGCAAAAGACTCGTCGAGCGGAGAGGCCTGGGCGCCGAGCACGCCGGGTATCAGGCGGCTGACCGCGTCGATCACGACCAGCGCCGCGAGCTCGCCTCCGGTCAGTACGTAATCGCCGATCGAGAGCTCCCGGTCGACCAGGTGGCTCGCGACCCGGTCGTCGACTCCCTCGTAACGGCCGCAGATCAGGTAGAGGTCCGGCTGCTGCGCGAGCTCCCGGGCGATCCGCTGGTTGAAGAGCTCTCCCTGCGGGCTGAGCAGGATGACCGGCCCCGATCCCTGGCGGGCGCGGACCGCCTCGAAGATCGGCTCCGGCTTGAGCACCATCCCGGCCCCGCCCCCGTAGGGGACGTCATCCACCTGGCGGTGCCGGTCGTGGGTGTAGTCGCGGAGGTTGTGAAGGGTCAGGCCCACCACGCCCGCGGACAGGGCCCGGCCGGTCACCCCATGGGCGAGCGCTCCCGGAAAGAGCTCGGGAAAGAGCGTCAGCACCTCGAACTGCATCAGGCCGAACCTTCCTCGGGCATGTCGACGACGATCCGCCCTTGCGAAGGATCGATGGTACGGACGATGCTGCGCACCATAGGCACCAGCACCTCCTTTACGCCGGCCGTGACGCGAAGCACGTCGTTCGCTTCGTACTCCAGTACCTCCGCCACCGTCCCGAGCACGCGGTCGCTGCGTTGATCGACCACGCTCAGGCCGACCAGCTGGTAGTGGTAGTAGCGGCCCGAGGGCAGCCTCTTCGCCTGGTCGAGGGGAACGGTCAGATAAGCCCCGCCTAGGCGGGCAGCCGCCTCGCGCGTATCGATCCCCTCGAATCGGACCAGCAGGTGATCCCCTTTCCGGTCGAGCGCGGTCACGGTCAGGAGCGCGCCAGCGGCCAGGACCCGACTGCCTGGCGAAAAGCGGTCCGACGGAAAGTCTGTGAGCGCCTCCACCTGGACGGCTCCCTTGACGCCGTGCGCTTTCACGACCCGACCCACCCGGAGGTCGGGCCCGTCGGCCGTCACACGATCTCGACCATCACCCGGTCGTGGTTCTTGAGGGCGGCCGCGCGAACCACCGCCCGGATGGCATCGATATTCCTGCCGCCGCGGCCGATCACCTTGCCCACGTCCTCGTTAGCCAGGCTCACCTCCACCCGGTTGGTGCGCTCGCCCTCGACCATCGTCACCTTGACCTCGTCGGGTTTGGCCACGATCGACTTGATGATGTAGCCGACCAGGTCGGTGTAGTCGTACATCAGGAGGCCTCGGCAGGCGCCGCGGCCGCGGTCGGCGCGGGGGCCGGCGCCGCGGGCTCGGCCGGGACAGCCGCCTTCGCCGGCTTGCTGGGCCGCTTGCGTGCCGATTCCTTGGGGAGAAGCCCCTGGTCGATCAGGAATGCCCGGGCCGTGTCGGATGGCCGCGCGCCTTTCTGCAGCCAGCTCTTGACCTTCTCCTGGTCGATGTTGAGCTTGACCGGATCGGTCATCGGGTCGTAGGTGCCCAGGATCTCGATGAACTTTCCATCCCTGGGCGAACGCGTGTCGGCTACCACCAAACGGTAGAACGGGTGCTTTTTGGCGCCAATCCGGCGCAGACGAATCTTGACTGACATCTAGCCTCCTTTGAGCAATTGCGCGGGATCGATTGGTAAGCCACGAAACTTCTTCCCCTTCCCCATCTGCTTCATCAGCTGCTGCATCTGCTGGAATCCCTTGAGCAGCCGGTTGACGGCTGCGATGTCGGACCCGGAGCCGGCGGCGATCCTGCGCCGGCGGTTGCCATCGATCATCTCCGGCCGCTCGCGCTCAGCCGGGGTCATGGACAGGATGATCGCCTCCATCCGTCGCAGCTGGTCGTCGCTCGGCATGGCGCCGGCCACATCCTTCAGACGGCCGGCACCCGGAATCATCCCGATCAGGCCCTCCAGCGGCCCCATCTTCTTGACCTGCTTCAGCTGCTCCATGAAATCGGTCAGGGTCAGGCGGCCGGCGCGGAGTTTTTTCTCCATGTCGCGGGCCTGGGTTTCATCCACGTGCTCCTGCGCCTTTTCGATCAGGGTCAGGACGTCGCCCATCCCCAGGATCCGCGACGCCATCCGGTCCGGGTAGAAAACCTCGAAATCGGTCAGCTTCTCACCCACGCCGACGAACTGGATGGGACACTGGGTTACCGCCCGCAAAGAGAGCGCGGCGCCACCGCGCGCGTCGCCGTCGAGCTTGGTCAGGATGGCGCCGGTGAGCGAGATTGTCTGCTGGAAGGCCGTGGTCACGCTCACCGCCTGCTGGCCGGTCATGGCATCGAGCACCAGCAGTCGATGACGGCTCGGCACCGCCGCCGCGATCCGTTTCAGCTCGTCGAGCAGGTCCTGGTCGACCTGCAGCCGACCGGCGGTGTCCAGCAGGATGACGTCGGCGTTGACCCGCCGTGCCTCCTCAACCGAGGCCGTGGCGATCTGGACCGGATCGGTGTTGCGCGGCGCAAAGGACGGAAGCGACAGGCTGGTGGCGAGCACCTCGAGCTGCTCCATGGCGGCCGGGCGGCGGACGTCGGTGGAGACCAGCAGCGGGCGATGGCCTTCGCGGCGGGTGAAGAGCGCGAGTTTTCCGGCCGTCGTGGTCTTACCCGACCCCTGCAGCCCGGCCAGCACGATCACGGTCGGCGGTGACGGCGCATAGGTCATCGGCTCGCGCGTTCCGAGCAGCGCGATCAGCTCCTCGTGCACGATCTTGACCAGCTGCTGGCCCGGGGTAAGGCTCTCCATCACCTCCGCCCCCACCGCCCGCTCCCGGATGCGAGCGATGAAATCCCGGGCGACCTTGTAGTTGACGTCGGCTTCGAGCAGGGCCAGCCTGATGTCGCGCAGGCCTGCGTCGACGTCAGCCTCGCTCAGCTTGCCCCGGCCGGTCAGCTTCTTCAGCGCGGCGTCGAGCCGGCCGGTCAGCGAGTCAAACATCAGGGCCGCACCGACTCAGGTCGTCTCCGCGATGGCGCGGCTGAGCGCGGTCAGCTGGCGCTCGAGCCCCAGGAGGCGTCGCTGCACCGCATCTATGGATCGCGCCCGGGAGCGACGCTGACGCTCCAACCGGAGCTTGCGCTCGTACAGGTCGAGGCTCAACGCGGTCCGGCGCACCAGGTCATAGATGGCGGTGCGGCTGACGCTTTCGCGCTCAGCTATCTCCCCGTACGACCAATCTTCCTCCCAGGCGAGGTGCACGATCCGCCGTTGATGCTCGGTCAGCAGGGATCCGTAGAGGTCGAGCAGCCGGATCCGTCGCTGACGCACCCCCGCACTGTTAAGCATTATGCCTTGACAGTATACGAGCCGGTTGGCGGCGGGGGCCCGGTGACGGGGCGGTCGGCCTAGCGGCTCTCTTCCGCGTTCAGGACTACCTGCAGCAGCCACAGGAATCCCACGACCGCGGCGCCCAGCGCGACCAGCGCCAGCAGACCGAGGAGCACGAAGAAGACCGCGGTCAGGGCTGCTCCTCCTCCCACTCGGGCGCCTGCACGCGTTCGTCCTGGAGGACCTCCATGGCACGGGCGGCCTCATCGCGTGGCACCCAGAGATCGACAGTGCCCAGCGGCGCGTTGGTCAGCCCGATGATGGACCCTACTCCCTCATTGCGCAGATAGACCGTGATCCCGGCGGTTTCCAGGAGAGCTTTCCAGAGGTCGGCCTCGGGCAGCCCGCTGGCGGTCACCAGCTTCACAAAGGTTTCAGTATCTTCGGTCGGTTTCATGGGTTCTCCATCCTCAGCAGGGCCTGCAGGTAGCGCGATGGTTCGAACAGGTCGAGGTCATCCAGCCCTTCCCCGATGCCTACCAGCTTAGTCGGAACGCCGAGCTCCTCTTCAATCCCCAGGATCACCCCCGCCCGGGCGCTCCCGTCCAGCTTGGTTACAACCAGTCCGCTCAGACCGATCGCGTCCCTAAAGACCTTGACCTGCTGCGCCGAGTTCTGTCCGATATGTGCATCCAGGACGGCCAGCACCTCCTGGGGAGCGTTCGGATCGAGTCTCTGCACCACCCGCCGGACCTTGCGCAGCTCCTCCATCAGGTCGTTGCGGGTATGCAGGCGCCCGGCGGTATCGACCAGCACCACGTCGGCCCCGCGGGCCCGCGCCGCTTCGACCGCGTCGAAGGCAACCGCGCCTGGGTCCGCCCCCGCCTGGTGGGCGACCACCTCCACCCCGGCTCGCTCCGCCCAGAGCCGCAGCTGGTCGACCGCGGCTGCTCGATAGGTGTCGGCCGCGGCGAGCAGCGGGCGACGACCCCTCGAGCGAAGCAGATGGGCCAGCTTGCCGATCGTGGTCGTCTTGCCGGATCCATTGACGCCCACCACCAGGACCACCGCCGGCTTGCCGTCGAGGTTGAGAGCGCGGGGGAGCTCGTCCATGCGGCTTGCCAGGATGTCTCTCAGATAGGTGAGCGCCTCCTGGGGAGATCGCACGTGCGCGCCGGCGGCCTGGCTTCTGAGCTCCTCCACCACAGCCTCGGTCGTCTTTACCCCGACATCGGCCGCCAGCAGGGTTGACTCGAGGTCCTCCCAGAAGCTGGCGTCGAGGGCCGGACGTAGGAACACCTCCTTGAGGTCGGCGACGTAGGCGCGCCGTCCGGCGTCCAGGGTGTCGGTGAATCGCTTCCAGAAACCGCCACGGGAAGGGGCGGCCGGCTCCGGCGGCGTGTTCGGACTCATGAGAACTGGGCGAGCATAGTCGATGGCTGCCTGGCTAGGCGGTGCGGCTGGTAGCGATGCGCGGCATCCGGCTGGCCTCGCCTTCGAGGCGGACCGAGACGATTCGTGAAATTCCGTGCTCGGCAAGGGTGACTCCGTAGAGGACCTCGGCCTGCGCCATGGTGGAGTGGTTGTGAGTGACGATCAGGAACTGGTGGTCGTTGGCGAGCCGCCTGAGCACCCGGTTGAAGCGGACGACGTTTGCGTCGTCCAGGGCGGCGTCGACCTCGTCCAGCACGTGGAATGGGCTGGGGTTGACGGCCTGCAGTGCGAAGAGGAAGGCGAGCGCAGTCAGGGCCCGCTCGCCCCCCGACAGCAGGGTCAGCGGTTGCAGCCGTTTGCCCGGGGTCTGAGCCAGGATCTCGACACCGTCGTCGAGGGGATTCCCGTCGTGCTGGGTATCCAGCCGCAGGGTGGCGCGGCCGCCCTCGAAGAGCTCGACGAAGAACTCCTGGAAATTCACCGCGACTGACTGAAACACGGTGCGAAAACGGGAGTCGATCTCTTCCTCGAGGCGCTGCCGCAGCTCGGTGAGCTGGGCGGCCGCAGCCTCCAGGTCGGTCAGCTGCGTCGCCAGGCTCTCGCAGCGCGCCTGCAGCTGCCCGAACTCCTCGGGAGCCAGCAGGTTGACCGCGCCCATGCCGTCGAGCCGGCGCTGCAAGCGCGAGACCTCGCGCTCCGTCTTCTGCCAGTCGACCTCCTCCATCGACTCTGGGTCGTGAAGCGCCTGGCCGTCTTCCCGCAGGGCCTCGGCACAGCGTTCCACCTCAGCCTTCGCCAGGGCGATCTCTTCCGACGCAGAGCCGACTGCATCGTCCGATTGGGCGAACGCGACCTTGAGCACGACGTTGCGCTGCTCATCCTGCTGGAGCTGCTCTTCGAGCGTGCGCAGCGCGTCCCCATCCGGGAGAGCTTCGGCCTCGAGGCCGGCAAGCTGCATTGTCACCTCGCCGGCGGAGGAGACCCAAGCGAGTCGCTCCGTCTCTATCACAGAAGGTTGAGTGGCGAGCGCCTGGGCGGCGGCCTGACGCTGGGCGAGATCGTCGCCGTGCGAACGCCAGACCTGGCGAGCTCGGTCCAGCTGACGAATCAGGTCCTCGTGCCGCTGTGCGCATAAAGCAGTCCTCAGCTCGGCCTCCTGGCGGCGCTGCTGATGACCGGCACGCAGGCCGTCGTGCTCGCCCAAGCGCTGATCGATGGCGGCCAGCTCCTGGCGGGCACGGTCCTCCTCCGCGCCCGATCGTTCCTGGCGTTCCTCGGCGCCGGCCTCGAGCCGCTCGGCATCCAGCAGGAGCGCCACCAGCCTGGCGACCTTGCCGGCAAGGTCTTGGCCGAGCGCGCGCTCCCGATCCCCGGCGACGGCGCCGGCGCTGGCCAGAGCGTTCACCCGGGCATGCTCGGCGCGGGCGGCGTCGAGATGGACCTGGGCAGCCGCTCGTTCCGCCAGCAGGCCGGCCTGAGCGGCGGTGGCCGACTGGAGGCTCGCCCGGGCGATGCGCAAAGACTTCTGGGTCCGCTCGCGGGCGGATTCGACCTCGCGAAACTGGGCTTCCGCCTGCAAAGGCGCGTGCGGAGGACGGCCACCTCGATAGGCGAATGACGTGACGAGCTCGCCGGATCGGGTCACGACTCGCAGGTCGGGATTGGCATTGAGGAGCCGGCGAGCCGCCGCCAGGTTCTCCGCCACGGCGACCTGCGCCAGCAGCCGGTCGATCAGGGGTTGAATCGCCGCCGGCGCTTTGACCCGGTCTTTCAAACTCTCGACACCAGCGGGCACCGGATCAGCCGCGCCTGCCGGCGGATTGAACAGGATCGTCTCGCGCTCGCTGGTGCCGTCACCGCTGAGCAGCGAGATGGCCCGGTCCGCGCTGTCCAAGTCCGCAGCGACCCAGCCGAGGAGCCAGTCTGCCAGCACGGCCTCCACCGCCGGTTGGAACTCGACCGGCACGGTCACCGCATGCAGCAGGCGTTCCAGCCCGATGTCAGTCTTCTCGCTGAGCGGGCTGCGGGGCTGAGCTCGCTCGCGCAGAAGCGAGAGGGCAGCGTATTCCGCATCCTTCACCTGGGCCTCGGTGCCCGCCGACTCGACGATCCGTTCGGCCTCGGAGACAGCACCCGCGGCGTCAGACAGGCGGGCATCCAACCCGGCCACCGCGCTCCGGCTCTCACCAAGCTGGCGTTCCGCGCTCTCGAGCATGGCGCGCTGCCGGTCCAGCTCTTCCAGCAGCTGGCTGTTTCGCTCCGACCATGCAGTGAGCTCCGCCTGTGCCGCGTCGCGCTGCTCGCGGAGAAACTGGCAGCGCCCCTCGAGCTGGCGCAGCTCCGCCTGCACGGTCAGGCGGGCGCGATGGATCTCCTGGAGTCGACGATCGCAGGTTTCGCGGTCCGCCTCGAGGCCGGCGCGTGCCTCGCGCCCGGCGCTTTCGTCGGCCGCTGCCCCGGCTGCCAGGCGTTTCGACTCCTCAAGCTCGGCAACAGCTTCCTGCACCGCGCGCTCCAGCTCTTCGACCACCTGACCCCCGGCGCGCTCGGAGGCCTGCAGCCGGGTCGTCTCTTCCCGGGCGGCGTCCAGCGCCTGCCGGGCGGACTCGCGGCGCTGTTCCGCGATCCGGACCTGGTGCTCGGCATCGGCCAGACGGAGTCGTAGGTCGGCCAGCGCCTGCTGGTGGTTCCAGCGCGCCTCCCGAGCCGAGGCCAGCTCGGTCCGGTGGCGCTCATAAACCGGCTCGAAATCCGCCAGCGCCGCGGTCGCCGCCTCGCGCTTGTTGCGAGCCATCTGCTCACGGGTTTGGGCTTTGCGCAGCTGCACCATCGCCTTGCGCCAGGTGTCGCGGGCCAGGCTGCCCTGCAGCACCTTGAGCTGGGCGGCGACCCGCTGATATTCTTCGGCCGCGACCGCCTGCGAGCGAAGCTCCTCGGCGCGCGGGTTCAACTCATCCAGCAGGTCACGGGCGCGGCGCATGTCTCGTTCCGCGTCGTTCAGCCGGTTCAGGGCTTCCTGCCGCTGGTCTCGCAGGCGGCGGACTCCGGCGGCCTCCTCGATCAGCTCGCGCCGGAGTGCCGGAGCGGCCTGGATCACATAGTCGATGTCGTTCTGGGCGACCACCGCGTAGCCGTCCTGACGCAGCCCGGTGCTGGCCAGCAGGGCATCGATATCCTTCAGCCGGGCACGGGTGCCGTTGATCAGGTACTCGCTCTCGCCAGACCGGAAGAGGCGACGCGCCACCTCGATCTCGGAGAACTCGACGTTGATGCGCTGCTCGGCGTTGTCGATGGTGAGGGAGACCTCGGCCATCCCCACCGCAGATTTGCCCGGACCACCGGCATAGATGACGTCTTCCATCCGGTTGCCCCTAAGCCCACGCGCGTTGCGCTCGCCCAGCGCCCAGCGGATCGCGTCCACCAGGTTGGATTTGCCGCTACCGTTCGGCCCGACGATGGCGGTGATGCCGCGACCGAATGGAAGATCGATCCTGCGCGCAAAGGTCTTGAAACCCTGGACGCGCAGCGACTTGAGATACATCAGGCGGTCAGGGTCGGTAAACTGCCCAGGTCAAGCTGAGCCATCGCGCCATCTGTGACGTAAGCATGAACCGCGGCGCGGGTCACTTGGTGCTTTATATCACAGCGCTCGCGTGAAGCGCGACTGTTAGCGTCCCGACTCGTGGGCCGCCACCGCCTCCAGGACCTCATCAGATGCCGGCGGATGGTCGAGCGCGCCCAGCGCGGCAAGCGCCTCCCGCGCCGCCATCTGCTCGGCCGCCCGCTTGGTGCGGCCGCGGCCGATCCCCTGGATCCCGTTACCGAAGGTGACTTCGGCCATGTACTCACGCCGGTGCCCCGGCCCGGATGCGGAAACGATGTCGTACTGGGGCGTGGTCAGAAACCGCTCCTGCGTTACCTCCTGGAGCCGGCCCTTGTAGTTGTCGTCCGGCCACGCCTGGACGTCGATCAGGCTGCGGCTGAAGACGCGATAGGCGGCCCGGTAGCCCTGGTCCAGGAAGATCGCCCCGATCACCGCCTCGAAGGTGTTGGCCAGGATCGACTGCAGCGACCGGGCGCCGGTCTTGTGCGCGCCCTTGCCGAGCAGCAGGTAATCGCCCAGGCTGAGCCGGGAGGCGAGCCGGGCCAGGCTCTTGGTGTTGACCACCGAGGCCCGCAGCCGAGTCAGCTCACCCTCGTCCGACGTCTGGTAGGTGTGGTACAGGTGCTCCGCCGCGATCAGCTCCAGCACCGCGTCGCCCAGGTACTCCAGCCGCTCGTTGTCGGCCAGTCCGGCCTCGGGGTGCTCGTTGTTGTAGGAGCGATGGGTCAGCGCCTGCCGAAGCAGAGACGTGTCGTGGAAGCGGACGCGGAGCGTCCGCTGGAGTCTCTGGAGCGGCTCGTCGGCCTGGGCGTCTTTAGGCTTAGGTGGTAATTCCGAGCTTTTCTTGGACGTAGTCCCAAGCCTGGCCGACGGTCTGGATCTTTTCAGCGTCTTCGTCAGAAATCTCCACTCCGTATTCTTCCTCAAACGCCATGATCAGCTCGACCAGGTCGAGCGAATCGGCATTCAGGTCATCAACGAACGAGGCGTCGGGCGTGACCTGCTCGAGCTCAACCCCGAGCTGTTCCGTGATGATTCTCTTGAACTTGTCGTAGCTGCTGCCGTCCATCCCGACCCCCTGCACCATGTGGCGGTCAAATTGTAGCGAGGCCGGCCCGGTTTTGGACAGAGCCGGTCAAATCGGCAGCCCCCCATCGATGCCCAGGACCTGGCCGGTGATGTAGGCAGCCTCCTTCGAGGCGAGGAAGACGATGGCAGGCGCCACGTCGTCCGGCGTACCCAAGCGCTGGATGGCCGCCGCCTGGCGGGCTCGCTCCAGGAGCTCGGCGGGCAGCTCCCTGGTGAGGTCGGTGGTGATGAAGCCGGGCGCGACCGCGTTGACGGTGATGTTTCGGGAGCCGACCTCCTTTGCCAGCGCCCTGGTGAAACCGATCAGCCCGGCCTTGGCCGCACTGTAGTTGGCCTGGCCGGCATTGCCGGCCACCCCGGCCAGAGAGGAAACGTTGACGATCCGACCGTAGCGCTGCTTGAGCATGGGGCGCAGCGCGGCCTTGGAAGTCAGGAATGGGCCACGCAGGTTGGTCGTGATCACATCATCCCAATCCGCCTCGCTCATGCGCATCACCAGGGTGTCGCGGGTGATGCCGGCATTGTTGACGAGCACATCGAGCCTGCCCCAACGTTTGACCACGGCGTCGACGATCGCGGCCGGGGCTGCGGATTCGGTGATGTCGGCCTGCAGCGCGAGGCCTTCCCCTCCCCCGTCGACGATCGCCTGGACGACCGCGTCCGCGTCCGCCTTCTGGGTGCGGTAGGTGATCGCGACCTGGGCGCCTGCCCGGCCGAAAGCCGCCGCCGTGGCCCTGCCAATGCCGCGGCTGCCTCCGGTGACCAGGATCACCTGGCCTTTGAAAGCGTCAGGCGGCATGGGCGACCTTCAGGAACGCGTCGAGGGTCTTCAGGTCCTCGACGTTGTGCACGGTCGCGGTTGGGATGATCTTTTTCACCAGCGCGGTCAGGGTGCGCTTGGGGCCGACCTCGACAAAAGTATCCACCCCGAGCCGGGCGAGCCGGAGAACACTGGCCGACCAGCGGACCGGGCCGGTCAGCTGCCGCACCATCAGGTCACGGATGTCGGACGGTTCGCGGTGCAGCTCTGCATCGGTGTTGAATACCTGGTCCCTGTCGAGCGGACGCAGATCTATCCTCGACCAGGTACCGGCGAAGGTCAGGGCAGCCTGCCGCATCAGGGGGGAGTGAAAGGCGGCGCTGACGGCCAGGCGAATCACCCGCTTGGCGCCGGCCCGCTCCAGCGACACGGTCAGGCTGTCGAGAGCGATGTCCGTACCCGAGATCACGACCTGGCCCGGCGCATTGTAGTTGGCGGGCACCACCTGTCCCCCGCTCAACCGGCAAGCCTCTTCCACCGCCTCGTCGGAAAGCCCCAGGACCGCGGCCATCCCTGTCGACGCGGGCGCCGTCGCCGACATTGCCTGCCCGCGCGCCTGGACGGCCAGCATCGCGTCGGCCGGATCGAGTCCGCCGGCTGCCACCAGCCCGGCAAACTCGCCCAGGCTGTGCCCGGCCACGGCGGCCGGGGCGACCCCGGCATCGGTGAGGTGGCGCAGCAGGGCGAGGCAGTGAAAAGTGATGGCCGGCTGTGCGTGCTCGGTCGCCTGCAGCGCCGCCTCGGGTCCCTCCAGCATCAGCCGGCGGAGCGGCATCCGCAGCTGTTCCTCGGACTGTCGCAGGAACTCTGCCGACCGGTCATCTCTCTCGACCAGGTCGCGCGCCATCCCGACGAACTGGGCGCCCTGACCGGGAAAGAGGAAGGCGGCCGAAATTGCCGCTACTCGGTCTTGATAACTTCGCGGCCGTCGTAGTAGCCGCAATTCCGGCAGATCGCGTGCGACTGCTTGGGCTGGTGACACTGCGGGCAATCGATCAGGTGCGGCCGCTTGATCGCCAGGTGGGCGCGCCGCTCACCCTGGCGGGCACGCGCGTATCGCGTCTTGGGAAGAGCCATTCCCGGAATTATAAACGCCACTCTCAACTCGACTCGGAGGGCAGCCGCACCCGGGAGAACAGGGCCAGGAAGGTGGCGCCGGCCAGGACATAGAAAACCGCCGCCACGCCGAAGGCGAGCTCAAAGCCGCCCCGCACCTGCAGAAACCCGCTGAGCAGCGGGCCGATCCCGCCAAAGCCGATGCTGAAAACGACATTCTCCGCGCTGGCGAGGCGGGCCCGCTCGCGGGGTTCGACGTACTCCATGGCGAACACCTGGCTGAGGGGTGTTTGGGTATTGATCACCAGCTGCCGGACATAGAGAAGGCCAATCGCAAGCGGAAGGCTTCCGGCAAAGGCGATCGCGAGTACAAGGGGGGCGGTGAGTAGCTGGCTGAGAGCGATGGTGCGGGTGAGACCCAGCCGGCGGCTGATCGCCGGCGCCCGGAGAACAACGATCGCGGTGAGCGGCGCCGACCCGGCCAGGATCAACCCGATCGGGCCGGTGTGGAGATGGAAGCGCTGGGAGAGATAGAGCTGGACGAAGTTGAGCAGCATCCCGGCTCCCAGGCCGAGGAGCGCCTGCGGGATGAGAAAGCGAGCGAACCGGCGACGATCCACCTGCAGGAGCTGCCTGACGGGAACCACCTCGCCCGGCCGCAGATTCGAGCCCCGGGCAAGCTGGATGAGCAGCCCCAGGCTCACCGCCTGGAGCAGCGCCATCGCGACAAAGGCCGCCCGCAGCGAAACCAGCGAGGTGGGCGAACCCGCGCCGAGCCGTCCTGCCAGCTCCGGCGCATAACCGCCAACCAGGAAGCCTACGACGCTGGCCACCCAGGTGAGGGCGTTGCTGGCCGCGTACAGAGGGACCCGCTCGTCCGGCCGGCTGAGCTGGGCCAGGACGGGTGAGCCGAGGACGCCGAGGGTGATGAAGCCGAGGGCGTAGGTGCCGGCAGCCACCACGGCCACCGGCCGGACGCTGGTGAGCGCCAGGACGCTCGCGCCCAGCAGGCTCAAGACGCTCGAGGCCACGATGAAGCGCCGGTAGCCCATCCGGTCGGCCAGCGCGCCGACGGGCAAACCGATAAAGATGATGGCCGCTGCAGGCAGGGCGTTGAAAACGCCGATCAGGTCGTTGCTGAAGCCGAGCGCGCTCATATAGAGGTTGAAGACCAGGTTGAAGATGGTGAAGCCCACACCTCCGACCAGGGAAAAGGCAAGGAACCGGCGGGCTGCCGGGCTGAACCCGCGCAGCTGCGCGTAAAAGGACCGGAAGGGGCTTAGCGTCGAGCGGCTGGTTCGGCGACCGCGGGCGCCGGCTTGCGGAGCGCCTCGACGCCCTTCTTCACGGTCGCCACGGTCTTGAGCAGCTGGGACTCGAGCTGCTGCATGACCTCCCCGGCGTAGCGGTCGGCCGCCCGCCGGATCTCGTCGGCGCGCGCCGAGGTCTCGCGCAGCATGGCTTCGGCCTGTTTCTCCGCCCGCCTGGCGAGCTCCTGCTGGCCAATCATGGTCTGAGCCCGCTCCGATGCCTGGTTGATGATCCGGGTGGCCTCCGACTGGGCCTCGGACAGCAACCGCTGCTGCTCCTGCAGGGTCCAGCGAGCTTGCTTTATCTCATCCGGAAGACTGAGCCTCAGGTCGTCGATCAGGCCCAGCGCCTCCTCCTGGTCTACCACCACGGTCCGGGTGAGCGGAATCTGCCGGCTGTGCGCGATCAGGTACTCGATGCGGTCGATGGCGTCGTGGATGCTCATGACTTCTCTCCCTTTTTGCCAAGACGTTGCTGTAGTGGTTGCACGACGTGAGCCGGGACGAATTCTGAAATGTCGCCGCCGAAGGCGCTCAGCTCCTTGATCAGGCTGGAGCTGAGGAAGAGGTGGCGCAGACTGGTCGGGATGAAGACAGTTACCACGTCCGAGTTCAGGCGCCGGTTCATCAGCGCCATCTGAAACTCGCTCTCAAAGTCCGACACCGCCCGGAGCCCGCGGACGATCACGCGCGCTCCCACCGAGCGGGCGTAATCGATGGTCAGCCCGCTAAAGGTGCTGACCTCGACTCCCGGGCGCTCCCCGAGACTCTTGCGGATCATGCCCACCCGCTCCTGTGTCGTGAACAGAGGTTTCTTGCCCGGGTTCTCGAGGACCGCGATCACCACCCGCTCAAAAATCTCCGCCGCCCGGTTGACGATATCCAGGTGGCCGTGGGTCACGGGATCGAAGCTCCCCGGGTAGATGGCGGTGGTCACGGGGACCTCAGAAAGGTCAGCCGGGTGGCCCCGTAATCACGAGCACGCACCTCGGTGAGATGTTGCAGTACCGGCAGCGGCTGAGCACGATGATGCTCGACGACCACCAGGGACTCTTCGCGCAGGGCCAAGCCATCGAGGATGCGCAGCGTCCCGCTCAGGGCCGGCTCGTCCTGGTAAGGCGGGTCCAGAAGGAGCAGGTTGTAATCGGAAAGAGCCGTCCGGTGTGCTCGAAGCCACTGCGCCACTTCCGCACAGAAGACGTCCCCGTGCTGGGCAAACCCGGTCAAGCGCAAATTTTCGGTCACGATCGTAGCACAGGCTCGCTCCAAGTCCACAAACGTGGCACGCGCGGCGCCGCGAGACAGTGCCTCGATGCCAAGGGTGCCGGTACCGGCGAACAGGTCGAGGACGCGTGCACCGCGTATGCTGTCGCCGATGATGTTGAAGAGCGCCTCCCTCACCAGGGCCGTGGTCGGCCTGGTTGCTTTGCCAGGTCGTGTCTTGAGCGCGCGTCCGCGGGCGACGCCGGCCGTGACGCGGGTCATGACGATGAGTAAACGGCATTTCCGGTCCGCCGGGGGTGATCCGGCGTAGTTGTCATCGATGCGCTGATCGGCATCGTCATCTTCCTCCTGTTCCCGGTGGGAGCAGGCCTGACCATGGGTTGGCTGCTATCCAAGGTCTTCCGGCCGCGCGCGCCGGCGGCCGCGACCAACCAGGGCCAGAAACCGGACGACAAGCCAAAAGTCGACGGACCCAGGCCGGGCACACCCAGAGCCGTGCCTCCCTCCACGCCCGGCGCCCGACCGAAAGGGGCGCGCCGGAGCGGCCGCCGGCGTTAGTCGAGGGCGAACACCCGGCGGTAGGCCGCGATCTGCCGGCTCAGGGCGGGCTCGGCCCGCAGCAAGGGGTCGCGATCCAGGAGTCGGGCTGCCTCCTCCTGCACCTCCTTGATCAGGACGGCATCGAGCAGGCCCTCCATCTTGAAGTCGGGCATGCCGTGCTGGCGCAGGCCGTATAGCTCGCCCATCCCGCGCAGCCGGAGGTCGATCTCGGCCAGGTCGAATCCACTTTGATGATCGACCACCGCCTGGAGCCGCTCCCGCACCTGGGGATCCTCCTGGTCTGTGAAAAGGAGACAGTACGACTGATGCGCCCCGCGCCCGACCCGGCCCCGGAACTGGTGTAGCTGGGCCAGCCCGAAGCGCTCGGCGCCCTCCACCATCATCACGGTCGCGTTCGGAATATCGATACCGACCTCGACCACAGAAGTCGTGACCAGGATGGCGACCTCCCCGCGCTGGAACTGGGCCATGACCGCCTCCTTCTCGGCCGGCTTGAGGCGCCCGTGAAGCAGGGCGATGCGCCGAGCCAGGTCGGGGAAGACCTGTCCCTGCAGCTTCTCGAGCTCCTGGGTCGCCGATCGGACGCCCAGCTTGTCGCTCTCCTGGATCAGCGGACAGAGGACGAAAACCTGCCGGCCCGCGGCCACCTGTTCGCGCACGAACGCGTAGGCATCGTCCCGCCGGTCAGGAGAAACCAGGCGCGTCACCACCGGCCGGCGTCCGGGAGGCATCTCGTCGAGGACGGAGATGTCGAGGTCGCCGTAGAGCGTGAGGCCGAGGGTTCGCGGGATGGGGGTCGCCGTCATCGATAGGAAATGGGGCGCGTGCTCGCTCTTCTTTCGCAGTGCCAGCCGCTGGCTTACCCCGAATCGATGCTGCTCGTCCACCACCACGAAGGCGAGCCGTTTGAACCGGACATCCTCTTCGATCAGGGCGTGGGTCCCTATGACCACGCTCACAGACCCCTCGGAGATTGCCTGAAGGATGGACGCACGCTGGGCCGGGGGAGTGCTGCCGAGCAGGAGGCCGACCGTCACGCCGAACGGGCGAAGCAGGGTTTCGACCACATCGGCATGCTGCCGTGCCAGGATCTCGGTCGGCGCCAGCAGGACAGACTGAAAGCCGGCGCGAGCCGTGTGGTGCGCCGCCATGGTAGCCACCACCGTCTTCCCCGACCCCACGTCTCCCTCGAGCAGCCGGTTCATGGGGGCCGACTTCTGAAGGTCCTGGAGGATCTGCCAGGCGGCGACTCGCTGAGCGTTCGTCAGTTTGAAGGGGAGCCCTGAGACGAACGCCCGGGCGGCGGCCTCCTCGAATGGAATCGACACCGCGACCTCGCGCTGGCGGGCACGCTTGGCCTGCTGAGCGGCTACCTGCAACACAAACATCTCCTCGAAGGCGAGCCGCTCGCGCGCGGCAGATAGAGACGCCTGGTCCTGCGGATAGTGGATCTCGCGCACCGCGGCGGCGCGGGGAAGGAGGTGGCGGCGGTTGCGGATCTCATCCGGGATGAACTCCTCGAGCCCATCCGCCAGGGGCAACAACGGTCGAATCTTCGGGCGCAGCCAGCGTGAGGTGAGGCCCGCAGTCTCCGGATAGACCGGCACCAGACGGGCCGCGTGCTGCGGGTCAGCCGATGCCAGCTCGTACTCGGGATTTTTCAGGACCAGCCTGCCGCGCTCCAGCTCGACCCTGCCGGCAACGAAGACCTCTTCTCCGGGATGGAGTGACTTGGCCACGTACGGCTGGTTGAACCAGACCACCGTGAGCAGCTTGTTCGAATCGTCAGAGAGGACTGCCTCGGTCAGCCTCATGTGGCGTACCCGTGTCCAGTGTGCATCGATCCGGAGAATCCGCGCCCGGACCGTCGTCTCGGCCCCGGGCTGGACAAGGCTGATCGGAATCACACTGGAGAAGTCCCTGTGGCGGCGCGGGTAGTGGAGCAGCAGGTCGCGGACGGTGTCGATGCCCAGCCGATGCAACCGTTCGCCATAGGTCTCACTGACGCGGGCAAGCTCGGTTACCGGCGTCTCCAGCCTCGGGCCGGCTATTGCCGGACGCCTAAGCGATGAGGTAGGTGAAGCCAACCACTCCGGGGCCGGTGTAGGTACCGAGGACCGGTCCGATCTCCGCAAGGTGAATCTCCAGGCCGGGGTAGCGAGGCGCGACCCGGGCTCGCAGCTGCTGAGCGTCTGTATCGGCGGCTCCGTGCAGCACCGCCAGCCGGGTGAGGTTCGAGTCACGCTCGAGCATCTCAACCAACCGGTCGAGGGCCTGCGGCCAGCTGCGGGCCCGGCCGAGGGGAACGACCTCGCCATCCTGCACCGTGATCAGCGGCTTGACGTTCAGCAGCGAGCCCAGAAGCGCCCGCGCCTTGCCGATCCTTCCACCGCGCTCCAGGTAGGTGAGACTGTCCATGGTAGCCAGGATCTTTGCCTTGGGCACCAGTGCCCGAACATGGGCCGCCACCTCCTTCAGGCTGGCGCCTGCCTTTGCCTTCTCGGCCCCCTCCAGCGCCAGGAAGCCGAGGGCCATCGAGGCGCTCTCCGAATCGATGACCTCGATATGGTCCTGGTCCACGGAGCGGGCGGCCATCAGGGCAGAGTTGTAGGTTCCCGATACCTTCGCCGAGAGCAGGACCGCGGCCACCTCGTGGCCGTCCGACCGAAGCGCGCGAAACGCCTCCTCAAACGCGCCCACCGATGGTTGGGAGGTCCGTGGATGCTGCGAGGACGACTTCAGCTTCTCAAAGAACTCGGCGCCGGTCAGGTCGACGCGGTCGCGAAAGACCTGGTCGCCGAAGTGAACATTGAGGGGAACGACCGTGATGCCGGCGCTTCGCTGCTGCGCCGAGGTGAGGTCCGCAGTGGAATCCGTAACGATTCGGACCACGCACCGAGTATACGGGCCCTCCCGAGCAACTGACGTCGTGCCGCAATTCGAACCGCAGCATGCCTCGCATACCCTGACAGCGATGACCCCCGACCTGCCGGCCGGAGTTCCGAGCCCGATGGCCCAGGCCGCGATCCTTGGGGGATTCCTCGGTTTTCAATCGCTCGACGCCCTGACCACGCACCTCGGACTTGCTCTCCAGCACCTCGAGGTCAATGCCCTGATGCGCCCGGTGATCGCCAACCACGGTGAACTGGCCGCCTTTGCCGTCAAGGGCGCCGCGGTCGGTGTGCTTCTCGCCACCCTGATGCTCCTGCAGCACCGCAAGCCACGCGTCTGGCAGGCGTTTCGCGTAGCCGCCTGGGTAACCGCACTGGCGGTCACCATCAACGTCATCCAGCTGGTCTGAGCCCGGCTGACCCTGCTGCCGGAACTGGCTCAGTGCCTACTCGACGGCGAGGACATAGGGATAGAGCGGCTGGTCGCCCGACTGGAGCTCGACCATCGCCTTTGGAAAACGGTCCATCAGTGTCTTGGTCAGCCTCTCCCGCTCCGCTTCGGGGGCATCGCTCCCGGCGTAGACCGTGACCGTCCGCACCGTGGTGGACTTGAGCCTGTCGAGCGCGCCGGCGATGGCGTCGAGTGGGGCGTTGCCGGTAGCGACGATCCTGTCGTCGAGCAGCGCGATGACATCGTTCTCGGCGATCCTGAGCCCATCCACCTCGCTGGCTCGGACCGCCCGGGTGACCTCGATGGTGTGGACCTGTTTGAGCGCGTGGGCCATCGCGCTCGCGTTGGCCTCCAGGTCCGCGCCGAAATCGAAGGCGAGGAGCGCGGCGATACCCTGGGGCATGCTCTTGGAGGGGACGATGCTCACCTGTTTGCGGGTGAGCTGCGCCACCTGCTGAGCAGCCATGATCACGTTGCCGTTGTTCGGTAGGACCAGGACCGATTCCGAGGGCACGGACTCCACCGCCGCCAGCAGGTCCTCGGTCGAAGGGTTCATCGTCTGCCCACCCCCGACCACGGAGTCGACGCCCAGGCTCTCGAGAATCCGGCGAAAGCCGTCACCGCTTGCTACGGCCACCAGCGCCATCCGCTTGGAGCTCCTTGGCCGCCGGGCGACCTCGCCCTGGAGCCGGTGGTGCTGGGCCGACATGTCGTCGACTTTGAGGCGGCTCAAACTTCCGACCCCGCTGGCGTAACCGATGACGGTAGCCGGCTCGTGAGTATGGACGTGGACCTTGATCGCGGATTCGTCACCCACGACCAGCGCCGATTCGCCCCGGCGCGCAATCTCCTGTCGGACGTCGTCGACCGGAAGATGCTCGCCATTGATGACGAACTCGGTGCAGTATCCCCACCCCGCCTCGGGTGAGGCGACCACTTTCGGGCGGGCATGCTGAACCGCCGATTTCTCGAAGGCGGTCAGGGCCTCTCCCTGCAGCCGCTTGAGGAACCCCTCCAGGATGACCTGCAGTCCGTAGCCGCCGGCGTCGACCACACCTGCCTGCCTGAGCACGTCGAGCTGTTCGGTGGTGCGCTCGACCGCGTCTGCGGCAGCCTCGCAGGCGCTTTTGACGACCTCTGTGAGGTCGCCCGTTTTTTCCGCAGCCGTGACGGCCGCGGCCGACGCCTCCCGGGCGACCGTGAGCATGGTCCCCTCGGTCGGCTTGATCACCGCCCGGTAGGCGACCGTCGACCCCTCGCGAAACGCAGCGGCCAGTTGCGCGGCGTCGACGGACGCCCGGGTCCCCACCCCGACCGCGAAACCGCGAAAGATCTGGGAGAGGATGACGCCGGAGTTTCCCCGAGCCCCCATCAGCGCGCCGTGGGCCGCCCGCCGGGCGACCCTGGAGAGGTCGGCCTCGTCCAGGTCACGAATGTCCCCGATCGCCGACTGCAGGGTGAGCAGCATGTTGGTCCCGGTATCACCGTCCGGGACGGGAAAGACGTTGAGGGCGTCGACCTCGTCCCGGTTGATGGTGAGCCAGGCGAGCGAACCGAGCAGGGCCTCCCTGAAGAGGTGGCCGTCGCAGACCGTTACCGGTACGGTTTGTGCGGCGGCTTTGGGCGCCGCGATTGGGTCAGGCTCCGCCGCTGACGTGGATGCCCTGGACGTTGACGTTGACTTCGGCCACGTGCAGCCCGAGGGTCCGCTCGACGGCGTATCGCACCGCGTTCGTCAGGTTGTGGGCCACCTCGGAGACCCGGGTGCCGAACTCCACGATCACATAGAGGGAGATCGCCACCCCGTCCTCGCGCATCTCGACCTCGACCCCTCGATGGATGTTCTCCCGGCGCAACCGCTCCGCCAGGCCATCTCGCAGGCCCCGGGCTGCCATGGCCACCACCCCATAGCATTCGGCGGCCGCATGACCGGCGATGGTCGCGACCACGTGGCGCGAGACCTCGATCTTGCCAAGGTCCTGTGCCTGGATCAGCGTTTTCGGTGGCTTCCCCGTCCGCGGGGGATTCGCCTTAGTTTTTGAGTCCATCGTGTGCTACTATTTGACGCTGATTTCGCCTCCATCATATCCGATAGCCCGTGGAGGCGAATACCTATTCAAATGGCACAACGCTGCGAAATTTGCGGAAAAGGGCCCCAGTACGGCCACAACGTGAGCCACTCCAAAGTGCGCACGAAGCGTCGCTTCATGCCCAACCTTCACAAAGCCCAGATCACGATCAAGGGCCGCCGGCAGACGGCCATGGTCTGCACCCGCTGCCTGCGCACGGCAGCTAAATAACCTTCTCTCACAGAAACGAGACGGGCGGTTGCGGTCTGCAACGCCCCGCGACGCACTCGCGCAGAAGCTGGGATGCGCTCGTCTAGCTCGCACGGGCCTGCAGACCGGCCCGCCCTAAGCTGAAGCCGCACCCGCCCGAAGCTAAAGCGCGCTCCGCGCGTCCTGCTAGCGCAGCTCGGCGATCGCCGCCTTCTTCCCCTGCGGGTGGCTGTAAACGAAGTGCCCGGCGACGAGAACGGTCGCCCCGCTGGAAGCGGCCTGCCTGCCGGTGGCCGCGGTCACGCCGCCATCCACCTCGATGTCCAGCTTTAGGCGCAAGCGGTCGCGCATCGCCCGGGCGGCCTCGATCCGCTCCAGGCTGCCCTCGATGAAGGCCTGGCCCCCCCAACCCGGGTTGACGCTCATCACCACGAGCAGGTCGGCCAACTCGAGAACCGGCTCGACCAGCTCGAGGGGGCTTCCGGGGTTGATGCAAACGCCCGGTTTCATTCCGGCGTTTCGGATCGCCCCCAGCACTCGGTGGATGTGGCGGGTGGCCTCGACATGCACCGACAGGGTGTTGGCGCCGGCGTCCTTGTAGGCATCAATCGAGCGCTCGGGCTGCTCGATCATCAGGTGGACGTCGAAGGGCAGCCTA
>VBDY01000050.1 GCA_005882775.1 Chloroflexota bacterium
GTCCTGGACGAGATAGGGTGCGTGGTGTTCCTCGCGATTTTCACCGGCCTTCCCGGTGGGAGCCAGAGTGCGTTCTATGTACCGATCCTGATCGAAGCCGTGACCGTCGACGGCGTCGAGGGAGCCGTCGTCGCGGTCCTGGTCTTTGTCGTCGGGATCGGCGCCATCCAGGGAGCCGGGGCGGTCTTTGCCAACCACGCATTCAGTTGGCCGATCGTGCTGGTATGGGGGCTGATCATGGTGGTGATCGCCGCCGCTCTCTCGGCCGTGGACCAGCTTTCAATCGCTCCTGCGGCCGAGCCGGCCGCGGCGCCTGAACCTGCGCAACCCCTGCCACTGCGTCCGGCGGTCCGGCTTTCACCTCGGGAGCAGGAGGTACTGCGTCTGATCTCGGAGGGCAACTCGAACGCCATGATCGCCGAGCGCCTTCACCTGAGTGAGACGACGGTCAAGACCTACGTCGAGAACCTGCTGGTGCGACTCTCCGCGAGAAACCGTGCCGAGGCAGTGGCCGCCGCTTCAAGGATGCACATCCTCTAAACGGCGACCTCCGTTCGCCGCCGCCGATCGGCGTCCTGGTTTTGCATTTTTCCTCCGTTCGACGGCTAGACGCGGTTTCGCGGCCAGCCTACGCTCGCGGCGCTCAAATCAAGGAGGTGTTGACAAATGCGCCGCCCGCTCACCGCGTTGTCCGCCGCGTTCGCGCTCGCGTTATCTCTGGCTCCAGCTGTCCAGGGCTCAGCCGCGTCAACCTGTGCCGCGCCGAATGGGTCGCAATTCAGGGTCTCGTCCCGGGACCTGGCCGCTCCCTCGGCTCAGGCGACGTGCCAGGCCAGGCTGGCCCTGCAGAAGCATGCCGTCGTGACGGCGATCGCCGCCAGGCCAGGCATCTCCCAGCTGGGCAAGGTGCTGGGAATGTCGTTGCCTGAGCCGTCGGCCACGCTATCGGCCAGCTCGTCAGTCAAGAGCAACACGACGGCTGTCTTCCAGGGCGTGCATATCGACCTGAGGGGCGTTACCAATGTTTATCAAGGCCTGGCCGCCGCCGGTGGCGAGGCCCAGGCTGCTGTCGACTTCAATCGCTGGGTCTCGCAGCAGGCAATGGCGCCTGGGCTTGCGCCCCCAGCCATCCCTTCCTCGGCGCGGGCTCCCTGGGCGCAACCGTCGATGCCGCTAGCGGCAGCCGCTCCGTCAAGTACCGCCTGGACGCCGCTTTTCTCAGCCGTCTCGGCGTACACCGACTACCAGGGAACGTCCGTTCATTTCACGATGTCGAACTACCGCCTCAACGACATCAATACTGGCGGCGACTGGTATCTGTTCGCCACCCAACTGCAGACTGCCCCGGCGTACGGTGGATGCAACTACAGTTCCTGCGGACCGTGGACCATCCAGCGGAACGTCAGGATCCCGGGCCCCGCGCCGCTTTCCCTGGCGGATTACGGTCCGACCGGCACGATTACCTCCTCAACCACGGGTTATACGGTGGGGGCCGGGCTGTCGGCCGGCACGGACGTCGGTGTTGGTGTCAGCGCCAGCTACAGCCAGACGTGGGACCAGCCGTCCGTCGTCACTTACGACCAGACGAGCTATGCCACCGCGACGGCTGCATGGCAGGAAAACTTCGGTGGCCCAAGCTACTACTGGTGGCCGGCGGGTCCAACCGCGCCGCCCAGCACCTCAACCAGTTCCTTCCAGAGTGACCAGGCCGCCATCTTCAAGGCGCCGGAGGGGATCTCGTCCTTCAGCCTGACGTCCTATGGGATGTCCGAGACCCAGAAGGACTACAACGGCCACACCTGCTTCTTGATCTCCTTTCCCTTCTACACTCCCTACTACTGCTACAACTCGACTTGGACGGGCGTGAATCTGAGCGTCAGGATGAACGTGGTCCCGCCGGTCCTCTCGGTGAGTCCGGCCGCCCTGTCGCTGTCCCGAGGGACGAGTGGCACCTTCAGCATCCAGGCCGTGGTCCCCGATTCCGGCCAGGGCATGGTCTGGGACGTGACCAACATCCCGAGCTGGCTCACCATCACCAGCCTTAGTGGGAGCGGCGCTGGATCGGTCACGGTGACCGTTGCCAGAAAGACGCCCATCGGATCGGTCGCCTATCTCAACTTCAACACCAGTCCAGCGTTTTCCGCGCCGTCAGTCGAGCACGGCCCCATCGTGGTTCCCGTGACTGCGCTCAAATAGCGCGACGCGCTCGTCAGGAAAGGGACTTCCAGTCGCGGCGGAGTCCCTTCCTATCCCCACGCCGAGGGAAATGTGATCGTGCCCCTTCAGCGAAAGCGCAGGACGCAGTTTCCCCCGCCGAGGGGCGTTGCTCGATGCGTGACCCTCCGCCCCGCTCTCGTCGGGTTAGTCGTCCTGGCCCTGGCCGCCTGCACTAGCCAACCGATCGCCAGCGGCCTGCCTCAGGCATCGGGAACGACTTCGCCCACCGCGGCTGGTACGGAGACCTCGCCGACGCCGGCTGGTCCAGCGCTCCGGCTATGGGGAGTTCGGATGACGTCGGCTACCACCGGCTGGGCGTACGACATGAGCGCCTACCTGATCGTCCGCACCATCGATGGCGGTCATCACTGGCGTCGGGCCACGCCGCCGACTGAATTCGCGGCAACCGGTCCACCGCCCGTTGCCTTTCAAGACGACCTCCGGGCCTGGCTCGTCGGGTCGCCGACCGGCAGCGATCTGCTGACCTCAGGCCCCGCGCCCATCTACCGTACGGCCGACGGTGGCAGAACCTGGCTGCAGGGCGGAATGATTCCGGTCGTCTCGACGCTCAGTGAGATCGACGTCCTCGATGATCAGCATGCATGGGTCGCTGCGCTTGGTGACTGCACTGGTTCTCTTTGCAGTGATGAGCCGATCACGATCTCGCAAACCCTGGACGGCGGAGCGCACTGGTCGGTCGTGATGGATCGTCAGCTCGATCGCGCCACGGCCGGTGCTCTGCCTCTGTCCTGCCTGAAGAGCGGACCGGCCTTCGTGACCGCAAGCACCGGTTGGGTGACCGCGGAGTGCCATTCAGGAGCTCCCTTCTTCTATGTCACGCGCGATGGGGGCACGACCTGGAGTCTTCAGGGTCTGCCGGCGCCGAGCGGTGTCACGGCGTCTCGATTCCGCAACTGCTACTGCGACCTCTATCCGCCGACCTTCCAGTCAGGCCATGACGGCCGGTTCGTGGCGATCGTTTTCAACGATGCGGCGGGGACGACATCGACGAGCGCCGTCTATTTCACGTCCGATGGAGGCGCGATCTGGACGCCGCATTCGAGTCCAACGTCGTACGTTGTCTCGCCGAGCTTCATCTCGGCAACTGACGGCTGGGTTGCCGACCTCACGGCGATCTACGCCACCCACGACGGGGCCCGGAACTGGACGCAGGTTTCGAAGGTTCCAGTGACCGGGGGCACCATCCAGTTTGTCGATCTGGATCACGGGTTCGCGAGTGGGCTCGACCAGAAGGAGTCGTTCTTATTTGCGACGGATGACGGCGGACGGTCCTGGGCGAAGGTCGAGCCGCTGGCGACCTCCTGACCCCCCAGCGCAAACTACCTGCTTGACAGGCGTTACTTCTTCGTGGCATCCGCCGACCGGGTGAATCCTCCGGACCCAGGCCCGGGCGAGCTCCGAGGCCTCAGGGACTTCCTTGAGATCTACGAGGCCCACTTCGACGAGGCCATGAGCCGAAGCATGAGCATGCTTGCCGCCGACGCCCCGGCCGGACAGGTTGGCAGCGCGGGTCCGGTCGAAGAGGAAGTCAAGACCCAGGAGAACCGCCTGCTGATCCGGCATGCAATCCTCGACGGGGAGTGGGAGCCGTACTGGAATGACATGCGATCCATGGGCGCCACCTTTGCCCGCATGGGTCTGATGTTTCCGGCCTGGGTCAAGATCGTCAATGCGCTCCACACCGTGCTGGCTCCGCACCTGCTCAAGGCTCACCGGGAGGATCCCGATCGCTTGGTGGCTGCGATGGAAGCCATGACCGGCCTGATGGATCGCGCCATTGCCCTGATCGGCGATGAGTACCTGAGGACCAAGGAGGAGACCATCGGCGAGCAGCGGGACGCCCTCCGCGAACTCTGGACGCCGGTACTCCAGGTGCGCGAGCGGATGCTCCTTCTGCCGATCATCGGCATGGTCGACTCGCAACGTGCGCAACAGCTGACCGAAGACCTGCTCCGCGCGATTCGGGACAACCGGGCGCGAGTCGCCGTGGTTGACATCACCGGGGTGCCGGTGGTGGATACTCGGGTCGCCAACCACCTGATCCAGACGGTCGAAGCCGCCCGGCTGATGGGAGCTGAGGTGATTGTCACTGGCCTCTCGGCCGAGGTCGCCCAGGCATTGGTCGCGCTCGGGGTCGAGCTGGGCAAGGTCAACACCATCGGCGATCTTCGGGGTGGTCTCGAAGAAGCCGAGCGCCTCGCCGCCTGAGACCTCTAACGGCTAGTTCCAGTGCCAGGAGTTGATCACGCCGGCGAAGTCGCCGTCGCGCAGCCGATTGAATTGACTGGCGGCGGCGCTATAGCTGATGAGGTATGTGTGGTTGGCGTGGTCGACGATGATGAACACGAACCCGACCTGGGACGAGCGGTACTCGGTCGATAACCCATTCGTTCCGCCGACCATCCTCGTGGTCAGGGGAGTGAACCCCGCAGGCAACCCAGCTACCTGACGTGCGACGATGCTGGGCCAGACCTGTTCGATCTGTGATAGCGGGATGTAGTCAGTGTGGTTGTTGGTGACGATGATGTGCGCCTGGATGCCATCGGTCACCTGCCCGTAGAGCGTCAGCACCGGGGTCTCACCGCCAGGAAGGACGAAGTCCGTCTTGTGATTCCAGCCACTCGGGACCCTGACCGAGAACGCGCCATCAGCCGAGGTCGTTGCCGGCGCTAGCGTCAGCACCGCGATCACGGCGGCTATCACGATGATCGCCACAACCAGCAACAACCTGAGGCGAAGCGCCCAGCCGCGCCCGGCGGGCGGCGCACTCGCTGGCACCGGTAGCAATCCTGCCGTCGGGGCCGTAGGGTCTTCGGGAGCCACCGGCGGTGTCGCGGCCTGCGGTTCGGGAGCGGTGTCCACCGCCACGAGCGGGGTCCGGCATCGGGGACAGGAAGTCTCGCGGTCGCTGTACCACGCCCAGCACTTGCGGCAGACCAAGCGGCTCACTGGGCCGACCTCAGGATCACGGCGGCAACAGGCTTAACCAGCGTGCCCCCGCATCCTTGCGGATGCGTCAGGCGGTGACCGACCTAAGATCGACCCGATCGTCGGCGAGGCTGCGCTCGGGG
>VBDY01000051.1 GCA_005882775.1 Chloroflexota bacterium
CGATCTCGATTTTGTGCGTGAGATGGGCTGGCTTGGCCCGGGCGACCAGCGCGTCGAGGCGCTGGCCATTGATCGCCTTGGGATGGTCAACGTGGACCCGAACCAACACCGCGAAGTTCGGCGAGCCCGGAAACGGAGCCCCGGCCGTGCCTGACGAGGCGGTCCCGCCCGTGTCGACGATTTCAACTGACCCCCCGGTGAAGATCTCAACCTGCGCTTGCAGGCCCTTGACCGTTCCTCGAATGCGGTAGAGATCAAACGCCTTTGCCACAAAGGCCCGCCGCCGGTCGAGAGCCACGGTCTCGTCGAGGGAAAGCGCCAGCCAGCTGCTCAACCAGTCGAGGAAGTCCTCAGGCGCCAGCCAGGGATCCATATACGCCGTCAGGTTGTCCAGCGTCAAGAAGATTGGGGCAAGTGCCTCATCGAATGCCGCGACAAAGCGCTGGGCGAAGGGGTCCTCTTGAAAGAGCGCAGGGAGGAAAGCCGCCAGTGGATGCGGCGTCTCAAGGTTGGGCACCAGGCCGCGCATCTGCTTGCTCTCCCGCTTCGTCGCAGCCACCGGCAGGGTCGCGATCATGCGCCCTCCACCAGCACCTGGTGTTCGTAAGAGAAGACCAGGGCATGCGGCTCGATCTGGAGCCGCTGGACGGCCTGACCGCGCTGGCCAGTCACCGGGTCAGCGCCGAACAGCCGCGCGTCCTCGACCAGCTCGGTGCCGCGAAGAGCCTGGAGAACCGAGTAGACCTCACCCACCTGCACCGGCCGCCCAAATGGCCAGCCTTTGCCATCAGGCCCTCCCGTGACTGGCTGGAAGTAGTTGTAGAGGGCATCCAGTGCGTCGCTCTGAAGGCGCGCCGGGTTTGCCGACGGCCGCGGGCGCAGCTTTGCCACTACGGTCACTCCCCGGTAGACCGGTGGCTCGACCAGGATTCTGGAGCCGAGGATCCGGCAGTCGTCCAGGCGCCGCGTGATCTTGTGCAGTGTGTCCTCCTGGGGGACCAGCTGCTCAAAACGCAACCGCCCGTCGACACTGCCGGCGGCCGGGACGACCAGCACCCGGACAGAACCTGCATCGGCACCGCCATTGCCCGCCGCCACGCAGTGGACCCGGGCGACCTCGGGGGCCGCCTCTCGGGCGAGGTGCTCGTAGTCTTCGATCGTGACCGCCCGACCAAGGGTCCGCATTACGATCGGTCCCCGGACCTTGGCGTTCTCGATTTCCTCGCCGTCAACTCCTCCCTCGGCGGCTCGTCGGTTCTCGACCTTCTTGATGTACGGGATGGACGACTTCAGGATGGTGATGGCGCCCTTCGCCACATTGCCCCGGCTGCCGCCTCCGATCAAGTAGGAGCGGACTCGCAGCCGGCTCCCTTTTGAAGGCACCTCTCCGTACTGGCGGACCCGGCCGTCCGGCTCCCGGACTCCCGGTCCCAGATGGACCTCGCCCGCCACGGAGTCGAGCACGAAGTGCGGGTCGCCGGCCTTGCTATCAACAAAGTCCGAGACCTGCTTCCACTCCTGCCATCCGTCGATGCTGCTGACCTCGAGGACGGCACTCGAGGCACCCGGGACCACCGGCCGCCGCTTGAGCGTAAAGCGCTGCCCGGGGACCCCTTCCGACGCCCCGAGGAGTTCGTGCTCTACCAGCTCGGCGTTTACCGAGTCGGTGGTCCCGCCCGATGTGAAGGCAACCACACCCTTGATCAGGGGGGACGCGCTGTAGGTTGGCTGATCCGGCTCAGGCTTGGTGACCCGCGCCCGCAGCCAGCCCGCCCGCTGGGACTGGATCACAGAGACGGTGTGGCTCTTGGGCACATGGAGAACGATGTCCCCGTTCCGGTTCAGACCGCCGGTTCCATCGCGGTCGACCTCGCACGCCGCCCAGCTGTATCCATCCCAGGCCTCCCAGACCAGAGGCGGATTCGTGGGGTCCACTCCCACGCCTTCGATGTCGCACTTGAACCGAAGCGTCACCGCGTTTGCGGGGATTGCCTCGGAAAGACCGACCAGGAGCGCATCGTCGGGTTTGGGCACCCGGTCGAAGCAATAGAAGTCAGTCCGGTTGGCCAGGGCGTCCGTATGATCGCGCACCTCATGCTCACCTGCCAGGCTGGAGCCAACCTGCTGGACCGAACAGGGAATGATGGGTAAGTCCGCGATAGTCGTGAAGGCGATTGCCTCGTCCGTCTCGGTACGCAGGGTCGCCACCTGCGTTCCGGCCTTGATGGTCAGCTTTTCCGGATGCAGGCCGCTGAGCCAGAACGTGATCGGGACGCGCGCCGCGGTCGGCGGATACAGGCGTACCCCGATCAGCTCCAGGAACTTGACATAGTTGCGGTCCGGTACCCGGTTGAGGCGGTAGAGGACCTGGTCGGTCATCCAGGCGAACGTCTCGATCAGGGTGACTCCCGGATCCGAGACGTTGTGGTCGGTCCACTCCGGGCAGCGCTGCTGGACCAAGCGTTTGGCGTCGTCGACCAGGTCCTGGAAACGGCGATCGTCGAGGCTAGGGACCGGCAGTGCCATGCTTCACTCTCCTTCCTTGGATTCGGTTTGTTCTTTCTTACCTTCCTGCGGGATCACGTAAAAGGGGAAAACCAGGTTGCGGGGGTCGTTGGTGTTGCCCAACGCGTAGCGGATATCGATGTAGAGGGTGGAGGTATCCGCCTCGTCAAAGCTGACCACGACGTCGCGGACGCGGATCCGCGGCTCCCAGCGTCTGAGCGAAGCCCGGACCTCGGCCGCGATCTTGTTCGCGGTTTCGCTGTCGGCCGGTGCAAATACGTAGTCGTGGATGCCGCAGCCAAACTCTGGCCGCATCGGCCGTTCTCCGATGGCGGTGCCGAGGATCAGCCGGATGCTCTCCTCGATCTCCCGCTCGCGAGAAACGAGGGCGATTCGACCGGTGGCGTCGGTCCGGAGAGGGAATGCCCAGCCGGAGCCGATGAATTCTTCGCTCATGGTTTCCTCATCACATTGCCGTCACTTTTGTTTGGCCGGCATTCGAGATGATCAACGGCGCGGGCGTGGGCACGCACAAAGACTGACTGCTCTGCACCAGGAGAGGCATGCCATTACTCGTCACTCGGACCGTCCCCGTCCCGGGTATCCAGGTCGCCGTCACACACGGCCCGAGCTGTGCGGGAGGCGGCGGATTGGCACAACCGGCGATCGTCCAGGGTGCCGCGAGTGTGACCGTCGGCGATCCGCCGACCTGGACTTGCGTGTTCGGCATTGTCGCCTGGGCCTGGCCCCCGTGGGCACACATCACCTGGGCGCTGGTGTTGACCAGGTTTCCTGGCATCACATCACCTTCAGGGCGCCGCTGTTGATATCGACCCCGCCGCTGCCGGTGATGGCTACGCTGGTAGCCTTGACCTCGGCACTGGCGCTGCCACCATCCATGGTGGCGCCGGCTCCCTTGAGCGAAAGCGCCTGGGTGGCTTCCACATTGATTGCCTGATCGGCCTTCAGCTCGAGCTTGCCCGAAGCGTGGATCGATATGTCGCCGGCTGCATCGACTGTGACCTTTCCTGGCGATCCCTGGGAGGAGATCTTGATCTCGCCGCCCTGCTCGTCAATCACGATCTGGGTGTTGCCATCGCTGGTGACGATCGAGATCTTGGCGTCGCTGTCGTCCTCGTAGAAGATCAGCTGATGGCCACGACGGGAGATGAAGCCCCGTTGCTTCATCACCCCGCTGTTGTTGATCGAGCTGAGGTCGAGGTCCGTCCCTGACTTGGGCAGGTCCATGCCGTTGTAGAGGTTGCCGACCACGTATGGGCGGCGGATGTCGCCGTGCTCGAAGGCAACCAGGACCTCGTCGTCGTTCTCTGGTAGCCAGACCGCCCCCGAGTCTGGCGCGGCCCCGAACTGGGTGACTCGTGCCCAGTCGCTCACGTAGTCGTCCGAAAGCCAGGGAAAGGCGAGCTTGACCCGTCCATGGTTGTCCGGATCCTGGTTGTCGCTGATGGTAGCGACCACCACCCCGTTGATCGGAGGTCCGCCGGCCGATGCGCTCCCGTTGGAAGACCCTCCAGACGCCAGCCCGAAGAGCGTGCGCTCCTGGCGGCCGGCTACCGTGAAATGGGTCCGGTAGCCCTCCTCGTCGAAGATGTGGCGGACCTGGGAGAGGGTGTACTGGCCAGCGAACGCGTCCGCGACGTTGCTGACGTTGACAGTGGTACCGGCGTCAAGCGACGGATTGCCATTTGTGGTGCCCTCCGCTTCGGCGAAGGCGCTGCCAAGCTGTTCGGCGACCGAGCCGGCGGTATCGTCTGCCTCCGACTGGTCGGCGATCGGCCTGTTATGGATGGTAAATGTCATGTTGCCGAAGTCGTTGGCCAGGCTCGAGGGGTCATCGTTGAGCACGGCTGTCGTGCTCGCAGCCTGAGCCGAGCCCACCACAATCTGCTTCTGGTCCGGGTCCCAGCCACGGACCTTGACGTCGCCGACCTGCGCTGCTGCGGTCACCCGGGGGCGAAATTCGCGCAGGTCACTGCCGAAAATCAGCTGCTCGTCGGTCTGGGATTGATAGCTGCCTGGGCCTGGTCCGGTCGAGGCGTCAATTGGCTGGCGGAAGTAGAACTTGCCGTCCTCATCGACCACCATCTCGTATCCGGTCTCCCGGGAGAGTGCTTTGAGGAAATCCCAGTCGGAAAGGTTTGGCTGGGAGACCTGGTCGTGGGTCACGCTGGTGCTATCGATCTGGCCGATCTGCAGCCCGGCCCGGTTGACGACCTGCTGCACCACGTCGGAGGTGGTCACGTTCTGGTAGGTTTCGGTCACCCGGCCTCTATGCAAGCGGTGGGTCATGTCGTAGCCACGCACGATCACCCGGCGGCCCCAGTGGCCGTAATCCCCCTCGAGCGCGGTCACTTCTCCGCTGATCAGCTTCTCCGGCGACCCGCCATCGCTTGGGACCGCGGAGACTT
>VBDY01000172.1 GCA_005882775.1 Chloroflexota bacterium
CGTACTTGTTGTTAAGGAGCGAACCGAGCGCCTGGAGCACCGCCGGGCTGGCGATGTTCTCGGACGGGATCAGCTCGAGCGTGTACTGCTGGCGCTCGAACTCGTCGCGGATCGCGGCCCCCACCTCGGGATCGACAGTGTCGATCTTGCTGGTGAGGTCAGTCGCCTGCAGCATCTAGTGTCGGCTCCTGGGCTGGCGCCGACGGTTCGCGGCTCCGGCGGCCGAGGCTAAGGAGACGACGAGCACCGGAGCGAGCGCATCGTCATGCGTGAGCGAGGCGCGCAGGAGTCGACGCAGGCATTCGGCCGATCCGAGCCGATGAAACGTCAAGCTAGTCCCGGGAGCCGACACTAGCTAATTATGACGAGCCGAGGAGCTCCATCTCGGAAAGCGATCCCTGCCGGAGAACCCGCGGAACATCTCCACTCAAGTCCAGGATGGTGGATGGCGTCCCAATCACGGTCGGGCCGCCATCGAGGATCAGGTCCACCTCGTGCTCGATGGATTTGAACACGCCGTCCGCGTCGACCGGTGGCGGCGCGCCGGCTCGGTTGGCGCTGCTGCTTGCGATCGGCTCGCCAAAAGCGCGAAGCAGCTGAAGGGCGACCGGGTTGTCGGGGGCTCGAAACGCGACGGTGGGGCCGGCCGCGCCCACGATCGGTCCGCCGGCTCGACGCGGGAGCACCAGCGTCAGCGGCCCCGGCCAGAACCGGGTCATGAGGGCCTCCGCCCTCTCCCCTACCACCGCCCAGCCTCGCACCTGGTCTGGTTCCGATACCAGGAGGACAACCGGCTGCTGGTCGGAACGGCGCTTGACCGCGTAGAGCCGCCTGACGGCCGATGGGTCCAGGGCGCGAGCGCCAACCGCGTAGACGGTGTCGGTCGGGAATGCGATCACCGCGCCCTGGTGCAGGCGCTGGGCGGCACGCGTGATGTGCTCGGGATCAGCGGGCCACCGGTGTGTGATCAGGGCCGGAGCACTCGCAGGGCGCGGGCGCGCCCGGACAGGTCTACGTGGATCGTGATCTTTGCAGCCGGCCAATGGGCGCGAGCGAGTCGCTCGACCCGCCCCGCCTGCGACGGATCGAGCTCGAGCAGCAGGGCGCCAGCCGGCTTGAGCACACCTCTCGCCTGGAGCACGGCCCGCCGGATCAGGTCCAGGCCATCGCGGCCGCCGTCCAGTGCTTGAGCCGGCTCGTAAGAGAGCTCTGGCTGCCACCGGCGTCGTTGAACCGCCGAAAGATAGGGGAGGTTGGCGATGATCAGGTCAGCGGGGGAGGCGCCTTCGAGCAGGTCCCGTTTCGTCAGCCGCACGCGCGAGACCAGCCTGTGGGCTCGAACGTTGGCGGCCGCCACCCGCAGGGCGGACAGGTTGATGTCGCTGGCCTCCAGACGCACGGACGGCACTCTCCTGCCGATAGCGACCGCGATCGCCCCACTCCCGGTGCCCAGGTCGATGACCCTTCTCGCGTCGGGGTGCGCTTTCAAGAAATCAATCGCCAGCTCGACCAGCAGCTCGGTCTCCGGCCGCGGGATGAGAACCCTCGGCGTAACGCGCAGTCCGAGCCCGTAGAACTCCTTGTTCCCGGTGAGGTACGCGACCGGCATGCGTGAAGCTCGTTTCGAGACCAGGCCCGAAAAGCGGCGGGCCTGCGCGAATGTGAGCCTGCGCTCGGGATGAGCCAGGAGTCCTTCCCGGGTTGAGCTCAGCACGTGGGCGAGCAGCACCTCCGCGTCGAGCGCGGCTGTCCGGATGCCGGCCCGGGCCAGGCGGCGCCGAGCAGTCAGGAGCGCGGCGCCCGCGGCACGACGATCATCGATCGCTTCCACCACGCCTGGACTCGCCATCCGGAGGCTCGCTCAGCTTGTTCGCCTGGTCCCACTGGATCAGCCGGTCGACCACAGGGTCGATGTCCCCGGCTAGGAACTGCGGCAGCTTGTAGTACTTGAAGTCGATCCGGTGGTCGGTGATCCGGCTCTCCGGATAGTTATAGGTACGCACCTTCTCGCTTCGCTCGGCCGTGCCGACGGCCGAACGCCGGGCCCGGGACAGCTCGGCGTCCTGTTGCTCCTGCTGTCGATCGAGGAGGCGCGCCATCAATACCCGCATCGCCTTGGCTTCGTTCTGGAGCTGTGAACGCTCGTCCTGCGAGGAGGCAACCACCGGAAGCCCGCCGTCCGCCGGGGTGTAGGTCAAGCGCACAGCCGAGTCGGTGGTGTTGACGCTCTGGCCGCCGTGTCCCTGGGAGCGAAAGACCTCGCGCTTGAGGCGGTCCCGGTCGATCACCACTTCCACGTCCTCTGCCTCCGGCAGGACGACCACGGTCGCAGTCGACGTGTGGATCCGGCCCTGCGCCTCAGTGGCGGGGACCCGCTGCACGCGATGCACCCCGTTCTCGAACTTCAGTCGCGAGTAGGCGCCTCGCCCGCGGACCTCGAAGATGACCTCTTTGTAGCCCTGGCGTTCTGTCTGGCTTTGCGAGATCAGCTCGATCTTCCAGCGGTGAGCCTCCGCGTAGCGGGCGTACATCTTGAAGAGGTCGGCGGCGAAGAGGGCCGCCTCGTCCCCGCCCGTGCCCTGGCGGATCTCGACGATCACGTCCTTTTCGTCGTTTGGGTCCTTCGGTACGAGGGCCAGCTTGAGCTCGCCTTCCAGGCGGGCCTTTTCCGCCTCCAGTTTTTCGATTTCCTGTCGGGCATAGTCCTGCATCTCCGTGTCTTTCTCCTGGGCGACCAGTTGACGCGCCTCCCGGATGTCGGCTTCGGTCCGACGGTAGGCGTCATAGAGATCGACCAGCGGGCGGAGCTGCGCCTGTTCCTTGCTCAGGCGCTGGAGCTCGGCCAGGTTGTTGTGGATGTTGGGGTCCGCCAGCCGCTTCCCGATCGCGTCGTAGCGAGCCCGGACCGATTCGAGCTGCTCGAACATCAGGCGGCGGCTTCTTTCTCCTCGAGCCGGGCCGCGCGAAACGCCGCCAGGGCGACCTCGATCTGGCGGTCCTCGGGCTCACGCGTGGTCAACTTCTGGGTCGCCAGGAAGGGCACCAGGAGCACCTTGACGACGGGGTTGTACCGATGACGCCCGGCGAACCGGATGAACTCGTAGGCGAGCATAGCGATCAAAGGCACCAGCACCAGCCGCGAGAGGATGAGCAGCGGCAGGGCGGGCCTACCCGCCAGCGAGAAGACGAAGACGCTGACCACCATCACAGCCAGCAGGAAGCCGGTGCCACACCGGGGATGCAGGGTGCTCTGGGTCCTGACGTTGGCCACGTCATCCGGGAGCCCGGCCTCGTAACCGTTGATCGTCTTGTGTTCGGCACCGTGGTACTGGAAGACGCGACGTACCTCGGGGTTGAGCGATATCAGGTAGAGGTAGAGCAGGAGCAACCCGATCCGCACCAGCCCTTCGATCACCGTGAAGGTGAGCGCGCTGCCGCCACGGCTGAACAATCCCGCCGCCAGCAGCGGCAGCCCGAGGAAGAACGCGATCGCCCCCACGATCGCAATTCCCATGGTGATGGCGATCTGGCGGGGCGTGAGCTCGATGTCCTGCGACCTGGCCTGGACGTTCGCCGACCAGACCAGGGCCTTCATTCCCAGGTGGAGCATCTCCCACAGCCCGGCCAGGCCGCGCAGCAATGGGAGCTTCCAGAACCGGCTCGTATAAACCACCGAGGTGAGGGCTTCGCGTCGGACCTCGATCTCGCCGTCGGGCCGCCGAACGGCGACGGCATAGGTGGTGCGGCCTCGCATCAGGACGCCTTCGATAACGGCCTGACCGCCGTAGAAGAACTTTTCCTGGCTCATGGCCGCCCTGACTCTAGCACCCACCCCTCAAAAACGGGCGGGTCCGCCTATCCCTTCTTGCGCTGCTGCCGCTGCTGGAAGCGGTCGACACGACCCTGGGTGTCGACGATCCGCTGCTGACCGCTGAAGAACGGATGGCAGACCGAGCAGACCTCGGTCTTGAGCTCCTTTTGGGTAGAGCCGGTGACGAAGGTGTTGCCGCACAGGCAGTGCACAACCGCGTCGTGGTAGTAGGTCGGATGGATTTGCGCTTTCACGGGCACCCGATTATACCAACCAAGGTTCAGACCCCCTGGGGGAGCAGGTGGACGGTATGAGCCGCTCCGAGGGCAAGGCCGATCAGGAGCGACAGATAGACCAGCCCGATCGTCCATTTGGTATTGGTCGGGACGTCGTAGTACGCCGGGTTTTCGGCAGTCGATCGGAAGCGCTGAAATGTGCTGAAGCCGCCAAAGATCAGGATCAGAAGAAGGAGCGGGCTGTGGAAGGGGGTCAACAGGAGCAGGCCGGCCGCAATCACCAGCCCGGCCACGTTGAACCATTTGGAGACAACGGAAAGGACGCGGCCGCCGTCCAGAGGTGTTACCGGCAACAGGTTGAACAGGTTGATAAAGAAGCCGAAGTAGGCGAGGCCCAGAAGCAGCCGCCCCCAGTACGTGTCCGGAGCCGCCAGGTAGCCCAGGTAGCAGATGCCGGCAGCGACCGTTCCCAGGATGGGTCCCCCGATCGCCATCTGCGCCTCCTGAGCAGCGCTTTTGGGCTGCTGTTTCATGCTCACGAAGGCCCCCAGGCCGGGGATCATGATCGGCAAGCTGGCAGGCAGGCCGATCATTCGGGCCACAATCAGATGGCCACTCTCGTGGATCAGGATGAGCACCACAAAACCGAGGGCAAAGACCCAGAGGCCGAAGATCTGCGCATAGACCCAGACCGCGATCGCGGTCGATATGAAGGTCGCTGCCAGCCCCTTGAACTTCAGGATGAAGCCGAGCGCGGCGAGAGCGGCGGTTGCCAGCCCGCCCGTCTGCCTGGGCATGCGCTGACCCGCCGGCAGATCGGGCTGCCTGGCCGGAATATCGGCCTGGACCGGATAGTTACTTCCGACACCATAGTCAGCCACGCTTAAAGCATGCCCAGCGTTTGGGCCTTTCAATCAGCCCAGGATCAGGCTAAAGCGGGAGCTCGGGCGGGCCACGGCCGCGTGAAGTTGCCCAGCCTCAGCCCGGGGCAACGCTCGCCCAGCTGACCCACGAATCGCACCATCCCGATACCCCGTGTTCGCCTGGGCATCCTTGCCAGCAACCAGCCGGGATCGACGTTGAGCGACCGAAGCTGGACCTGGTGGACGCCGTGCGTTCTGATGAAGGCGACCAGCCGGTCGATCTCGTCGGGAGCATCGGTGATGCCGGGGAAGGTGAGGAGGTTGATGGTGACTTGCGCGCCAGCCTCGCTGAGAAGGTCGGCACAGGCGGTGACGTCCCCCAGGCCGTACCCGACCGGCCGGTAGTAGGCGCGAAACGTCGCGTCGTCCAGGCTGAAGATGCTGATCCGTGCCGAATTGAGGCCTGCGTCAATCAGCCGGCGGAGCACCCCCGGTCGTGAGCCGTTGGTGTTGATGTGGATGGTGGCCTCCGGCGCCGACTGGCGGATTATCCGGACCGCGGTGACTAGTGCCTCGCCTCGGGTAAGCGGCTCTCCCTCACACCCCTGGCCGAAGCTAACGAAATTGTCGATCCCGCGCTTCAGGTGCCAGGCCGCCAGCTCCGCCACCTCGACCGGGGTAGGAGCGAAGGGCATGCGCGCCTGCGGGGAGACAACGTCGCCCCACTGCTCAGAAATGCAGCCGAGGCACGCGGCGTTGCAGGCGGGTGATACGGGAATGGCGGCCTCGCCCCGACGCAGGAACAGGTTCTGCGCTGTCAGGCAGCGGTAGTCGGTCGCGCAAATTTCGAGGTGGTCGACCAGCCGGTTATCCGGAAGGGCGCGGCGCGCTGCACCGATGTAGCGCCCAATGCGGTCACGGCCAGGCGCTGCCGGGTCCCACGCCTCCCAGGAGTCGGTCCGTAGCGCGGCCACCTGAGGCCTCCCATCCACCATGCCCACCGCGGCGTAGCCGTACAGCGGCAGCACCGGAGCATTCGCGGCTTCCACATAGGCCGGCAGCCACGTCCGCAGGTAACCGGGCGGAAGAATCGCGGCTACGGCAAGCCTTCCCTCAGGCTCGAGTGAGACGCGCTTTGTTTCGCGGTCCCGCCCCACAGCGAACCGGTACGGGAGGTGGGCGATGGTGGTGCCTGCAGGTGCCGGGATCAACCCATCCGGTGGCGCCTCCTCCCAGCCAGATCGGGCCAGCAGCTCGAGGCGGGGTTCCGCCCGCACCCGCCCGTCCGTATCGGCGGAGCTGAGCTGGATCACCCGGTCAGTCTAGGAGTGTCAGGTCGACAGGAAGTTCAGCGGATTTTGCGGGACGCCGTTGTGCATCACCTGGAAATGGAGGTGGGGCCCGGTCGATCGCCCGGTCGAACCCATCAGGCCGATCTGCTGACCGGCGGAAACGGTCTGCCCCACGCTCACCAGGGTCTGTTCCATGTGCCCGTAAATGGTGTGGTATCCATCGCCATGGTCGATCTCCACGTAGATCCCGTATGAGCCCGCGCCCGCGAAGACGACCTGTCCCGCCGCTGCGGCTACCTCGGGTGTGCCGTAGCCGTTGGCGATGTCGATGCCGGGATGATACTGGTAGAACGGCTGGCTGATGGTGCCTTGCGTCGGCCAGACAAAGTGAAGAAGGCCCGGCCGGCTGCCGTCGGGCGGCACGGGGGTCATGCGGGAGGGACGCGGCGGAGCAAGCCCGGGAATGAAAACAGGGCTGGGGAGGGGCGAGAGTAAGGTGATCGCGTTGACCTGGCAGATGGCGAGGGCGTCGACGTGATAGGCGCCGGCCAGCTCGACCACTGACTCGCCCGGGCTGGGTGAAACCACGATGCCGTCGACCGGTGGAAGCGAGAGGACGTCGCCTACGGACAGGCTGTCGCCTGAGGCCAGCTGGTTGACCTGCATCAGGGTGCTGGCCCCGATGCCGGCGCGCGCCGCGATCGTGGGGACCGTATCGCCCGGCTCTACCACGTACGACGTGATCGGCGAAAGCGGTCCGCTGCCGACTGCGTTGCGCTTGGGCGGCGTGATCACCGACTCCTGGACGCCCCGGTCGATGAACGACCGGCTGCTGGCCCCGCTGGCCAAGGCGTCGGCAATCGAGCGATGCAGGAGGAGAGGAACAAAGGCAGCCACCAGCAAGGCAAAGGTCAGCACCCACAGATGGGTCGCCAATCTCGGGACTCCTCCTTTCGACCCCAATCGATGTGACGCGGAGGAATCCGGGGCCGGGGCGGTCGGACGCGCCTCGGACAAAACTCGGGCAGTCTAACCCGGGTTTGCGCTACGTGTCAAACGGAGCAGACGCATTTGCACTTCTTGTGCAGAACGTCTACCGGACTTTACGGTGCGCGCCCTCGACCGATTTCAGGGCAGGGCGAGCGGAGCGAGCCGCCGCGCCGCAGGCGCGGCCTTCAGCTTAGGGCGGGCAGGTCTGCAGGCCCGTGCGAGCTAAACGAGCGCAGCCCAGCTTTTTTGCGCGAGTGCGCCGCGGGCCGTCGCAGACCGCAACCGCCCGTCTCGTTTCCTGTGAAGAAGGTTTAGCGCACTTTTCGGTGCGCGCCCTCGACCGATTTCAGGGCGTAGTGATGCTTAGTAGTCAGGTGGCGGACCGTGCCGGTCTTGCTCCTGAAGACCATCGACTCCGTCTCCGCCCAGAAGTGGTGGTAGATGACCCCGTGGAGGAATTCGCCGTCGGTCACTCCGGTGGCGGCGAAGGCCACATCCTCGCCCCGCACCAGGTCGTCCACCCCGTACACCTTGTGCGTATCTTCGAAGCCGGCATTCCTGGCGCGCTCCTCGTCTTCACGCGACCGCAGCCAGAGCCGGCACTGCAGGTCACCACCCAGGCACTTGAGAGCGCACGCCGCCAGCACCGCCTCATGGAGCCCGCCCACGCCGATCATGACGTCGATTCCGGTCTGTTCCAGGGCAGACATGATAGCGGCCGCGATGTCGCCGTCGGTGATCATCGCGATCCGGGCGCCCACCTGGCGGACCTGTTCCATGATCGGTTCGTGCCGGGGACGGTCGAGCATCACCACGGTCAGGTCTGAGACCTGGACCTTCTTGGCAAAGGCGACCCGCTGCAGGTTGTTTTCCACGGAGTCGGTTACGTCAATGGACCCGCGCGCATCGGGACCGACCGCGATTTTCTCCGCGTAGAGGCCGACCGGCGCTTTCACCAGTGAGCCGGGCTCAGCGGTCGCGATCACGGAGACGGCGTTGGGCAGCCCCTTGGCAACCAGAGTGGACCCGTCGATCGGCTTGAGCGCCACCTCCCACTGTTCGCCCATGCCGTCCCCGATGCGCTGGCCGATGGAGAGGGCGCTGGAGGTTCCCTCCTCACCGATCAGGATCGTCCCGCTCATGTGCACACCCGCCAGGGCTTCGCGCATGGCGGACGAGGCTGTCAGCCTGATGCCATCGCGGTCCATATTTCCCATCCAGCGGCCGGCCGAGAGAGCGGCGGCCTCGGTCGCACGCACCAGCTCGAGCCCGATGTTCGGCTGGGCGGTGCGCGGTTCGGCGATGCTGCCCGAGGGCGCGGTCGGCTCGGTCCTCACGCGCCGGTGAGCGAATCGGGCGTGATCACTGGAGCCGTTCCCTTGGCGGGCTCGACCTTCGCCTGCACCGGCTCGACCTTCGCCTGTGCCGGCAGGACGCCCGCCCGGGTGGCGGCCGCCCGGATGAAGTCCCGGAAAAGCGGATGCGGCCGGTTGGGGCGGGAACGAAACTCCGGATGGAATTGCGAGGCTACAAACCAGGGATGGTCCTTGAGCTCGATGATCTCCACCAGCCGGTCATTTGGCGAGGTCCCCGAGAACACCATGCCAGCCTCCCACATCGCCTCCCGGTAGGTGTTGTTGAGCTCGAAGCGGTGGCGGTGGCGCTCGTAGACGACCGGCTCCCCGTAGGCGGTGGCCGCCAGGGTGCCCGGTTGGAGCTTGCACGGATAGAGTCCCAGCCGCATGGTGCCACCCTTGTCCGCCACGTCGCGCTGCTCCGGTAGAAGGTCGATCACCGGATGGCTGGTGAAGGCGTTGAATTCGGTGCTGTTGGCGTCGGGCGCGTTCAGCATGTCGCGGGCGAACTCGATGACCGCGCATTGCAGGCCCAGGCAGAGCCCCAGGTAGGGCACCTCACCAGTCCGTGCAAACCGGGCGGCGGCGATCTTGCCTTCGATGCCCCGGTGACCGAAGCCACCCGGGACTACCACGCCGTCGACCTCGTCGAGCAGCCGCAGGTCGCCCGTCTCGAGCGTCTCGGACGGGATCCAGCGGATGTCGACCCGGAGGTTGTGGAACACACCGGCATGGCGTAGCGCCTCGGTCACGCTGATGTAGGCGTCCGGGGCCGGCAGGTACTTGCCCACCACGCCGATCCGGACCGCCGCGCTGGGATTCTGGATCCGGTGGACCAGCTCCTTCCAATCGGTCAGGGCGGGCGGAGAGGCCTCGAGCTCCATCGCCTCCACCATCACGGCCCCCAGTCCGGCGTCTTCGAGCATCAGCGGGACCTCGTAGATGGAGTCCGCGTCCGGCACTGAGACGACTGCCCGGCGCTCCACGTCGCAGAACAGGGCAATCTTGTCTTTGAGCGCCCCGCTCACCGGCCGCTCGGACCGGCAGATGATGGCGTCCGGCTGGATGCCGATGCTGCGCAGGGCTGCGACGCTGTGCTGGGTCGGCTTGCTCTTGAACTCCTCCGAGGCTTCGATAAAGGGCACCAGCGTGACATGGACGTAGAACACGTTCTTGCGTCCCAGGTCATTCTTCAGCTGGCGGATCGCTTCCAGGAAAGGCAGCGACTCGATGTCGCCCACCGTGCCGCCCACCTCGACCACCACCACGTCCGGGTTGTCTTCCCAGGTCACCCGGGTGATCCGCTCCTTGATCTCGTTGGTCACGTGAGGAATCACCTGGACGGTGCCGCCCAGGTAATCGCCCCGGCGCTCCTTGGCGATCACCTCGGCATAGATCTTGCCGGCGGTCACGTTGCTCGCCTTGCTCAGGTTGGTGTCGATGAACCGCTCGTAGTGGCCCAGGTCCAGGTCGGTTTCGGCGCCGTCGTCGGTGACGAAAACCTCGCCATGCTGGTAAGGCGACATGGTGCCGGGGTCGATGTTGATGTAAGGGTCCAGCTTCTGCAGCGACACGCTGAGCCCACGAGCCTTGAGGATGGTGCCCAGGGAGGAGGCAGTGATGCCCTTCCCGATCGAGGACACCACACCACCGGTCACGAAGACGTACTTCGGCACCGGGATTCTATTGTACCCCGAGCGTCCCCCAACCTCCAGGGGGAGAAACGCGGGAAGCTAGCCGCTACTCGACCGCTGCCCCTGCCACCGCTGCCCCGGCCGCTGCGCCCCGGGGTTCCAGGATCACCAATTTGGTCTCCTCCGAGGACGGCGACAGGCTCAGCTGCAGCTTGGGCTGCGGGGTCAGGTCGGTCGCGCCCATCTCCTTTGCAAACTTATCCACGGGCTCCAGGTCCTGGGCTAGCAGGGTCAGGCCAGGGAGCTTGTATGAGATTGGCACTACCAGCTTGGGCTCGATCTGATTGACGATCTCGGTCGCCTGGGCGGAGCCGATGTGACTCCCACCCCCGACCGGGACGCAGAGGACATCGATCTTGCTCCCGATGGCGTCCAGCTGGCCTTCGTCCAGCGGATGTCCCAGGTGGCCGAGGTGGCAGACCCGCAGGTCGTCGATGTCGAGCACGTAGACGAAATTCTTGCCTCGCTCGGCACCGTGCCGGGCGTCGTGGAAGGTCTGGATGCCGTGCATGGCAACCCCTTTGATCTCGAACTCGCCGGCGCCGCTGACCAGGTGATAATCGTTTCCCAGCCCCTGCATGCTGAAGTGGGTCGGGTCCTCGTGCGTCAGGATGACAACCTGGACGTTCAGCCGCACCGGTGCCAGACCAAGCTTCGGCTCGTAGGGGTCGATCAGCACGGTCGCCTCGCGACCGCGAAGGCGTATTGAGTTCAGGCCAAAGTACGTGATTTCCATATTCGGATGAAAGTCTACATGCGGTCGGGCGCAGTGACACCCATCAGGCCGAAGGCGTTGGTGAGGGTGGTCTTGGCGGCCCTGGCGAGCTGCAACCGGGCTGCCGTGAGCGCGGCATCGTCGCTGACGATCCTGCAGTTCTTGTAAAAGCGATGGATGGCGGCAGCAAGCTCGTCGGTGTAGAACGCCAGCCGGTGAGGCTCCAACGCGTCTGCCGCCTCACGCACGATATCGGGCCAGCGGACCATGACCCGGATCAACTCCAGCTCCCACTCCGAGTCGAGCCGCGAATAGACCGGCTCGCCACTCGCGGCGGATCCAAAGGAGAGGACATTGGCAAGCCGGGCGTGAGCGTACTGCGCGTAGTACACGGGATTGTCATTCGATTGCCGCTTGGCGAGGTCGACGTCGAACTCCATGTGGGCGTCGGCTGACCGCAGGAGGAAGAAATAGCGCACCGCGTCGGGTCCGACCTCATCGAGCATCTCCTCCAGCGAGATCCCGACTCCGGCGCGCCTGGACATCCGGACCACCTCTCCGCCGCGCTTGACGGAGACCAACTGGACCAGCAGGACCAGCAGCCTGGAGGGATCCATGCCCAGCACCTCGAGGGCCTGCTTCAGCCGGCCGACCTGGCCCTGGTGGTCGGCCCCCCAGACGTCGACCACGCGCTCGAACCCCCGTTTCTCGAGCTTGTCCCGGTGATAGAAGATGTCGGAGGCGAAGTAGGTGGGGTAGCCATCCCGGCGGATCAGGACCTCGTCCTTGTCGGAGCCCGTGACGAACCAGACCGCGCCGTCCTTTTCGGCGACCCGGCCTTTGGCCCGCAGTGCCTGGAGCGTCTCCTCGGACAGGCCCTGGTAGAGGCTGCTCTCGCTGAACCAGTTGTCATGGCGAATCCGGAGCCGGTCGAGGTCACGCGTGATTCCGGCCATCACCGCCTTGATCCCGAAGTCGGCGAGGAGGTTTGCATCCGCGGCCACACCCTGGCGCTTTGCCTCGTCGGCGATCTCGGTCACATAGTCGCCGCTGTAGCCGCCCTCCGGTGGTGATTCGCCGCGCATCCGGGCGAGGATCGATTCGCCGAGCAGGCGGATCTGCCGGCCCATGTCGTTGAGGTAGTACTCGCGCTGGACTGAATATCCAGATGCCTCGAGTATCCGGGCGACCACGTCTCCGACCACCGCTCCCCGGCCGTGGCTGAAGAGCAAAGGGCCGGTGGGGTTGGAGCTCACGTATTCGACCTGGGTCCGCATCCCCTTCCCAAGCTCGCTCCTACCCCACTCCGGACCGGCGGCCGCGATCGGCTCGACCTGCGCCTGCAACCACACCGGCTTCAGTCGAAGGTTGATGAAACCCGGCGCGGCCACAGAGATGGCGGCGAACGACTCGTCAAGCTCGATCAGGGGGGCGAGCTCGTTCGCGATCTGGACGGGCGCCCGGCGCAGTACCTTCGCCAGCTTGAGAGGAAGGGTCACCGAGTAGTCGCCGTGCTCCGGGTTCCCGGTGCGCTCCACCACCAGGGCCGGGAGCGCAGACTCTGATTCGCTCCACCCGTTGAGCCGGGGGACGGCACGCCTGACCGCCTGATCGATGATGGTGGCCGGCGTGAGGACCGCGGCCTTGATCAGGGCTGGGTTCCGAGGGTGACCTTGACGGTTTGCGTCTTGCCGCCCCGGACGATGGTCAGGGTCACCTGGTCTCCCGGGCGATACTGACGCAGCACGTCCTTAAGCGGATGGCTGGGGTCAATCGCCTGGTCATTGACCCTGGTGATGACATCCCTGGCCTTGATCCCCGCCCGGGCAGCCGGCGACCCGGACTGCACATCCGTGACCAGCGCCCCCACAGTCAAACTGTTCGCGGTCGCGGCCGTCTGGTCCAGTTGCTCGTAACTGACGCCCAGGAAAGGCCGGTTGACGTGGCCGGTCTGGATCAGCTGGGTGGCGATGTCGTGCGCGGCGTTTCCGTCAAGGGCAAAGCCGAGTCCCGGGCCGGCCTGTGCCTGCTCAAGAGCGAAGTTGACGCCGACCACCTCCCCGGCGGAGTTGAGCAGCGGCCCTCCACTGTTGCCGGGGTTGATCGATGCGTCCGTCTGGATAGCGTTCAGGATCCGCTCGGTCTGGCCGGCGTTGGCGGGATCGGGGACCTCCAGCGAGCGGTGGAGCGCGCTGATCACCCCCTTGGTCACGCTGTTCTGCTGCCCGAGCGGGCTGCCGATGGCGATCGCCAGCTGACCAACCTTCAGCTTGCTCGAGTCGCCAAAATTGAGCGTGGGCAGATTTTGCGCGTCGATCTTCAGGACCGCGATGTCGTCCTCGGGACTCGTTCCCACCACCCTCGCGTCGAATGTCCTGGTCCCATCGCGAAGGATCACCTGTAGCTGAGCGGCATTTTCGACCACGTGGTTATTGGTGACGATGTAGCCGTTGGCATTGACGATGAAGCCAGAGCCGATGCCGCGCTGCTCCTGCTGCAGGAAGGTGTCGGTGGACGAGATGCGCGTCTGAATCTCGACCACGGCCTTTCCCGCGTTCTCGGCGACGTTGATGATCGCTGACTCCTCGGTCAGGTTGTTCGTTACCGGCGCCAGTGGCGCGACCAGGCTTGATCCCGTGTTGGAGCTTGACTTGCTGAGCTGTTGGGCGGTGAAGATGGTGGCGCCGCTGCCCGCGATGGCACCGACCACTGCACTGAGCACGGCAATCGCCAGCACACCGGCGCCTCGCCGCGGCCGAGCCGGCGACGCTGCCGGAGGAACCGGGTTGAGCGGAGGAACAGGGTTCAGCACCGGCTCGGACTCGGATTCGGGGGATGGCGGCATATATCGCGGTTCGGTTGCCATCGTTACCTCATTCTATGCCGGTATTTTTGGCGGACGACTCGACCGAGTTCAGCGCCCTGGCAATGGCAGCCAGGTGAGGACCAGCTGCTCCGTCCGCTGAAAGCCCGCCTGCTCATAAAGACGCACCGCTTGCGGATTGCTTTCCCTTGTCCAGACGCTGGCGAAGGTGACACCCCGCTCGCGGAAGAGATCGATGGCACGTTTGAGGAGCTCGCGCCCCAGTCCCTGTGACCGAAACCCCGGCTCAACGTATACCTCCGCGACCTCAGCCTCGAGCCCGGTGCCCGGGTTGAAGAAGACGCACCAGCACATACCCACCAGCCGGCCGTCGCCTCCTCGTGCCGCCAGGATCACGTTCTCGCCCGTGAAGGTGGGGGCAGGTGGACGGGCCACGTCCCGATCGATCTGCTCCGGGCTCGACTGCGGGTGGCGGTAGTGCCTCTGCTCCTCGAGCATGAGTTGGGCAAGCAAACGCCGGACCAACGCGTGGTCCGCCGGGTCGAGGATCCCGATGCTGAGCTGGTCTGCCGTCTCGACCTAGGTTTTGCCGCCCGAGGGAACCGAGTCCAGGACCCCGCGCAGGACCTGGGCTGCCCCCATCAGGCCGGCGGTCTCCACCGGCACCACGATCTTCGCGTTCTCGCTCTCGGCGAATTTCGAGAGAGTATCGAGCTGCAGGATGGAGACCAGCGTCGAGTTGGGGTTGGCCTGCTGGATGGCCGTGTAGACCGTGCCGATTGCCTGGGCCCGCCCTTCCGCCGCCAGGATGGCGGCCTGCTTCTGGCCCTCGGCGCGAAGAACGGCCGACTGCTTGTCACCCTCGGCGGTCTTGATCTGCGCCTGCTTCTGACCATCCGCGATGTTGATGGCCGACTGCTGCTGGCCTTCCGACTTGAGGATCAGCGCCCGCTTCTCCTGGTCGGCCTGCTTTTGCAACGCGAGAGCGTTGAGGATGGTCTGGGGTGGCGTGATGTCGACGATTTCGATCCGGTTGATCCGGATTCCCCATTTGTCGGTGACCGATTCCATCTGCGCCTGCAGCTGGGCGTTGATTCGCTCGCGCTGGCTGAGAGCTTCATCCAGCGTCATGCCGCCGAAGATCGCGCGCAGGGTGGTTCTCGAAAGTTGGTCGATGGCAATGAAGTAGTTGCTGACGCTGAACAGGGCCAGCCTGGCATCGACCACCTGGCTGAAAATGGTGGCGTTGACGCTGACCGTGACGTTGTCGCGCGTGATCACGTCCTGCTTGTCGCCGGTGCGCGGCGTCTCCCGTATGTCGACCAGCATCATGTCGTCGACCAGCGGGATCAGGAAAGTGATACCCGGCTGGCGCACCGACTGGAACTCGCCCAGCCGCTTGACGATGCCGACGTATCCCTGCTGGATGATGTTGACCGTCCTGGCGATGATGACCACCGCCAGGAGCACGACGACACCGATGAAAATCAAGGTTGCTGACATATGTGTGCCCTCTCTTCTTTGATCAGGTGGTTTGGCTCGTGGCTGACGGACGAGCCTGGACGATCAGGGTCGTGCTCTTGAGCGCAGTGACGACGACGGGGGTGTTCGCGGGCACCGAGCTGCCATCTGCGGTGATTGCGGGCCAGAGCTCGCCCGCGATCTTGACGTGTCCGGGATGGCCCATGTCGACAATCGGGTCGGTGAGGATCGCCTGCTGCCCGATCATGTTTTCGGCGCCCGAGCGCAGCACCGGCTCGCGCCGGCGGGCGAGCGCCTGCATCAGGAGGGGACGCGCGGCACCGATTCCGCCCACCCCTAGAACGAGCAGCACGATTGCCTGGACCAGGGGGTTGAAACCCAGCAGGGCGGCGAGCGCGGCACCGACGGCAGCCGCGGCGATGAATGCGGCGAAGAATGCGAGGGTGAGAATCTCCACCACCACAAGGGCTCCGGCCACGATCAGCCAGAACCAGAAGCCGGGCATCGGCGCAAATTGTAGGGCCTCCGCTGCGGCGGTGGGTACCATTTCACTCCGAGTGGCCAGCGCATGAAGATCGAGGTCCGCTGCTCACCCACGGCTGATGGGTACACGTGCGCGGTAGAGGTCGGCGACGCGGGCTCGGTCACCCGCCACACGGTTCAGGTCAGCCGCAGCGACATGGATCGATGGGCCCAGGGCCGCTCGGTCGACCGGCTGATCCGGCGCAGCTTCGAGTTCTTGCTGGAGCGTGAGCCCAGGGAATCGATCCTGCGACAGTTCGAGCTATCCGTGATCCAGCGATATTTCCCCGATTTCGATCGGGTGATCAAGCAACCGGACCCGGGGGACCTGCCACATTGACCATCGACATCCCGCAAGACGCGCTGGTGGTCCTGATCGGTCCCGCAGGCTCAGGCAAGTCCACCTTCGCCCGCGAGCATTTTCGCTCGACAGAGGTAGTCAGCTCCGACGCCTGCCGGGCCTTGGTGGCGGACGATGAGAACGCCCAGGATGCCACGGCGGATGCTTTCGCGCTGCTGCATTTCATCGTCCGAAGGCGGCTGCGGGCCGGCCGTCTGACGGTGGTCGACGCCACCAACGTCAAGCCGCAGTCCCGAGCGGTGTTGCTGACAATCGCGCGCAGGCAGCGCCGCCCGGCGGTGGCTGTAGTCCTGAACCTGCCCGAGGCGGTCTACCGCAGCCGCAATGGCAGGCGGGCGGACCGATCGGTCCCGGCCGATGCGGTGAGCTTTCAGCGCGACCTGCTCGTGCGCTCGCTTCCCCTCCTGGACAAGGAGGGCTTTGCTGGAGTCCACGTCCTCGACTCCGAGCAGACGGTGGCCGCCGCCAGCGTCCGGCGTACGCCCGGCTCGGAGCTC